>CAZREZ010000107.1:0-9001 GCA_964599115.1 uncultured Bacteroidales bacterium | reverse complement strand
GCACGAGCGTAACGAAGAAATTGACGTTTTCTGGCAAGCACTAATTAAAGTAAAATTCACCCGGTATAATACCAACTTTAAACGAATCAACAGCAGCACCGGTAACTGCGTTATATCTAAAAAACCATCCGTCCTGGACAAAATCAAGAGGATCGGTAGCGTAAATATACTCCGTTGAATTGTCAAATCCCAAACCATAAAATCCTGCAGGACGTTCAATCAATAATGTTAAATTTAACTCTGTTGAATTAATATCAAAGCTATAAACTCCGCCGGGATATATATAATACAAAACATTTTTATCTTTATTAATTATCAGTTTTTCGGGGTGTTCTGATGTTGTCGGGAAAGCAAAATCCTCTTCAATTGAATAATCATCAGGGTTAATACAAATAAGATGACCTTCGGTATCACCCGGTTGTGGCCAGCCGTTCCACCCATTACCTGAGCATATAATCCAAACTTTACCGTTCACATCAAGCTGGATACCTGTAGGTTTTTTTTCAACATTAATTGTTGTTATTACATTATCCGATTGAGCATCAATAACTGTAATTGTGCTATCAATACCAAATCCGCCCTGATTTAATACAAAAACTTTGTTTCCAGCCAAAAGCATTTTTTCAGGTCCTGTTCCTGCTGGAATTATTTTTATTTCTGTATTTGTATTCAAATCTACAACTGATATGACATTATTCCAGCTTGTAACATAAGCTTTAGTATTGTTAATACCTAAAAAATATCTCGGCAAAACAATACCCTCAATTGTAGCTGTTGAAACAAAATCTTTTTCATCAACAACTTCAATTTTATTTGCATTATTTACAACAATATACGCCTTTTCATTAAATACTTCAATTGACTGAACAATGTTTCCCAAAACTTGATTATTCACTTGTTCAAAAACATTATTCAAAACTTTTAAACTGTCCCTGTAAAAAATACTTACAGTACCTGTCCCTGTCTGGAATGGTCCTTCACTTGCAATAAATACCCTGTTGTCGGATATTTGCAGAATTGGTGCCGTTTCATCTTCATCTTTTTTACAACCCGAAATTGTAATAATTAAAATACTACTGATAATTAATAACTGTGAAATTTTCATTCTTTTCATATTAATTAATTCTAAAATTTATTGAAATATTTATTGACCTGCCTGGCATTGGCATGTATTTAATTGCCTGATAACTTATATTCCAAAGATTATCAATGTTAACCTGAATATTTAAAGCATATCTTTTAAATCGAAATTCCTTTGATATGCTGACATTTCCCAATGAATAAGCAGGGACAAAGTCTTTATTATCCCTGCTTACAAAGCTTTTCCCAATATAATTTTGATTATATGAAAGATTAAAAGCTCTGTAATCAAAACTTATTTGCACAAAGAAATTATGCAAAGGTGTGTATATTAATTGTTTTTTATAGGTGTTATCATTGCCTGATAATTTTTTTTGATTAGTTGATTTTGAATATGTGTAGCCTTCAAAAAAACTAATCCAAAGTTAATGGAATTTTATTTTAGTTTTTCGGGAAATTCCAATCCTCTTGCCCATACTTTCTGAATATTATCGGGCGTCCAGAAACTATAAACACTATCAGGATGCCAGATAATCCAGTTGTCAACCGATGAACTGTAAGCCGTTAACACAAATTCGGAATAGTATAATTTATTACTTTTATTTTTGATTTTAAAAATAATGCTTGCTTCATCATTCCAGCTAATTTCCGGCTTAAGGTTTTCATTACCTCCGGGTTGCCAGTAACGATCATTAAGAGTTGGTGCTCTGAAATTTCTTGAAATATTTATTTTACCATAAATAATTTTCCAGATTTTTCCTTCAAATCCCAATGAAGGATTAAGCTGTGCATCATATCCCTGAATAAACTCCTGCCTGATATTCAGGTTTGACAACCAGTTTATTTTTGGTATCTTTTGCTTTAAAGAAAGAAAAACTGCAAGCCGGTTCTGTTGTTTAATTCCATTATAATATTGTACATCAGCATTATTAAATGTAAAATCTACCCCTATGTTGACAACAGAATTTTTCCAAAAACTTTTCTTTAGCTCAAATTCAGAAATTAATTTATTTGTTTTAATTACTGAATTAATTTCATAAACACTATCTACATAATTCAGGTAATCAAAAAAATAAGCTGCTTTTGCACTTAAAAAACCATTATTAATATTTTTTAACCAATAAACCGAAGAGCGAAGCGATTTATCAATCTGATAAGCCGAAGAGTTTGCGGTTGTCAGAGTTAGAGGTATTTCCCTGTTAGCATATTGAAACCATATACTTGCTTTCAAAAATTGTTTGTTTGAAAATTGCCTGCTTAATTCCTGTATAATTCCAAAGTTTGTTAATGCAGCATTTTTCCGGTATTCAATATTATCATTATTTTTAAATGGGAAATCATTTTTTTGTTTATTAAAAATAACTCCTGTTGACGAATTCCAATTTTTATTTGAGAGGATTACTTTTAACTGTGTTGAATATTTTTGGAAGCTTCCATACGAAACTCCGGCATCAATTCCGGTATATTTACTGAAAACCGGCAAATTATTCAAATGAATGCTTCCTCCTATATTTCCGCTACCATATAAGGAGCTTGTACCTCCGTTTTGGATTTTAATTGATTTAAAGAAAAATACCGGAATTAATGAAAGATCAACAATTGCAATATTAGGCGGGTCAATAGCAAAGCCATTCCAGAAAAAACCTGTCTGATTTGCTGATGTTCCCCTGAATGAAATAGTAGCCAGACTACCTTGTCCGTAAGATTTAATATACAGCGGAGTTTGTTCTGACAGAAGCTTGCTCAACGATGATGTTCTGTGCCTTTCTATTACAACAGAATCTATATTGGTTATATTCAATCCTGTTGAAAAATCATTTAATCTGCCGGCATTGATATTTACTTCTGATAACTGATAAACCGTATCAATTGTATTACTTTGAGAATGTAATTGTATTGAAAACAATACGACAAAAAATATTAATATAAAACGTATTAACATTGTATATAATTCTTAGTTAGTCTGTCCATAAAGTCAAACAATTTTAAATTAAAGCACCAAATAACAAAAAACAAAAAACAAATAAATTCCAAATATCAATGACCAAAAGTTCAAAACAGCTTTGAAATTGTTTTGGTCATTGAATTTTTGAACATTGTAATTTATTTGAAATTTGGTGCTTGTCATTTGTCATTTTTAATATTTATTTAAACTATCTGACTTTATTGACATACTTTATATATAATTCAAAATTAAAGGCATATTCGTTAAGAATTTATTAACAGTTACGGGTTACAGTTACAGGTTATGGATTGTTTAAAAAAACCCGAAATCCGCAACTCGAAACTCGCAACAGCAATCAAAACCTTAGGAAATAAACCGGAATAAATTTATGTTCTGAAAAATTTACTCATTGCCTTTTAACCCGAAAGCTTTGAAATTTTTAATAAAAAATGGCAGGTCTTCTGACTTACTCACCTTTTGAATGCCTTCCCATCCAACAATTAACAGACAGTGACAAGAGAACTTCAAAAAGTTGAAAAGAGCTTACAGCAGCGGGAACTGTTCAGGACTTTCACCTGATTCCCTATTATGTTTTATTTCTATGAAGCAGAAATAAAAACACCATTATTTTGTGCAAATATATAAAAAAATTAAATTAAAAATTAAAAATTTTAAATTATAAATGGAAGGAAAAGAAAATAATAAGAAATATAATAGTGATCCATACGGAATAATATATAAATTAAAACAATGTTTATTTTGTTTGACGTTTATTGAAAATTTTAGTCATTCAGTTGTATTTCTATTGTACAACCCGCAATATTCCGAAAATCGAACACCAATTACTTATTGCCAACTACCACTGCAACTGCAACTTTTTTATAATTGAGCTTTACCATTAACTGATTTAATTCAACCTTTAACTGATTCATAGTTGACAAAAGTTGAATTTATTTTGTATATTGCATTTTCTTTCCTAAAATAATCTTATCATGAAAAAAATTAAAATTTTATTTATTTCGTTTGCTTGCTTCGTAGCTGTTAATGTTTCTATTTCTCAAACCATTTGGCAACGTGTAAATCCATCATTCCCCATTTATGATTTATTTGATGTTTTTTTTATAGATGATCAGCAAGGTTGGGCGGTTGGAGATGATGGCTTAGTTATTAAAACTATTGATGCCGGAGTTTCGTGGCAGGAACAAAACTATTTTAGCACAAATATTCATTCTGATGTGTTTTTTATTGATGAAAATAATGGATGGATTACAGGTTATTATTCAAATGTTTACAAAACTACAAACGGTGGTGAAGCATGGAATAAAGTAATTGTAGATAGTAGTTATTATTATTACTATTATTCAATTTTTTTTATTGACGAAAATACCGGTTGGATAGGGAGTAATGATGGAGGTATTTATAAAACAACAGATGGAGGACAAGTATGGAATCTCCAAAATTCTAACAGTAATTCTCGTATAACAAAAATATTTTTTATTGATGAAAATTTAGGTTGGACAATTACAGGAAAAGCAGAATTATTAAAAACTACTAATGGAGGACAGGATTGGATTAAAATGGAATTTGAAGGCAATCGTTTTAGTGACATTTGTTTTATTAATGAATTAGAAGGTTGGATTGGCGCGAGAACAAGCTATGTGTTAAAAACAGAAGACGGAGGAGAGAACTGGGATACTCTTTTTTTAAATAACTATGATTTAATAAGAAAAGTACAATTCTTCGACAGTAATAATGGCAAAGTATTAACAAAGGAAAGATGCTTAGTTACAACAGATGGAGGCGAGAACTGGACAATAATACAATTTACCGGGTCCGCAGATATAAATGCTGCAAACTTTGTCAATGAAAATTTTGGATGTGCAGTTGGTGATGATGGAAAAGTGTTTTATACTTACGACGGTGGTTATGTTTGGGAATCTTATTATCCTGGCACTTTAGAAACTCTTAATAGCATTTGTGCTGCAAATGAAAATAAAGTTTATGCAGTAGGGAGTAATGGGACTATAGTATTTAGTGATAATGCAGGTGAATCATGGATTGACCAAAATTCAAATACCACAAGAAGTTTGCTGGATGTATATTTTATTGATGAAAATACCGGCTGGGCTATTGGCAGTTTAGGTACACTATTATATACAAACAACAGTGGAAGTGACTGGATTACAAAAAATATTAATACTTATGAAAATTTAAGCGCAATTACATTTATAAATCCTGAAACGGGATGGATAACAGGGAATTCCGGTGTTATTTTTAAAACTATTGATTCCGGTGAAAACTGGGTTGAACAATCATCCGGTACAACAACTTATTTAAGAGATATTGAGTTTGTTGACACTGAAAATGGATGGATAGTGGGTGATAATGGGATTATTTTACATACCTCTGACGGGGGAACTAAATGGATAATCCAGGATACAGTTGGAGATAAGCCCTTAAATTCTGTATGCTTTGTTGATCAAAATAAGGGTTGGATTGCAGGATATGATTATATTTTAAATACAATAAATGGCGGCGATGAATGGACAATTCAAAAATCTATAAGTTTTTCCGAACATCTTTACTCAATAATATTTACAGATGATTTAAACGGCTGGGCTTGTGGCAAAAGAGTTGCCTTCCATACTACAAATGGAGGTTTAAACTGGGTTGAGCAGAACACTGGTGTAGATAAGGATTTAAATAGTGTTACTTTTATAAACAATCAAAACGGGTATATTGCAGGAAAAAATGGCACCATATTATTTACAAATAATGGCACCTGTCTTGCTCCATATATAATTCAGCAGCCAGGTGATACTGTTGTTTGTACCGGCGGTGAAATCTCATTTGAATTGGATGTAATCGGGACTTCATTAAATTTTCAATGGTTTAAGACAGGGGATTCTGTTTCAGGAGCAACAACAAACATCCTGATTATAAATCCTGCTACTGTTTATAATGCCGGTTTGTATAATTGCCAAATTTTTAATGAAGGAGGTTCGGTAGTAAGTAATATTTTTTTGCTTACGGTTATGACTCCTCCTGAAATTACCGGACATCCCACAGACATTACAGCTAATATAAATACTTATATTGCATTCAATTTAGCAGTAACCGGAACATTGCCTTTTTATTATCAATGGCAAAAGAATGGAGTTGACATTCCCGGAGGTAATTTTCATATCTATCCAATTGAATCTGTCCAACTAAGTGATACCGGCTATTACCGTTGCAGAATTTTTAATGATTGTGATACGGTATATACGAATTCAGCTAAATTAACTGTAATTGATAATACAGGAATTAATGAAATAGATATTAGTCAATACATTAATATTTTTCCAAACCCTGCTTCCAACGAAATATTTATAAAATTTAAAAAAATATTTTGGAATGAACATGTTCAAATATCTGTTTTTGATATAATGGGTAATAATATCCATCTGACAAAATACAGGGCAGATAGTAAAAATAATGTTTTAAAAATCAATTGTACGAATTTCCCCGGAGGAATTTATTTTTTAAAAGTTCATGATGAAAAAATGTCAGTAATGAAAAAATTTATTCTATTATAATTATAAAAACCAATAAAAATGAAAAGAAAATATTTATTAATTGCAGCAGTGTTTTGTATCGCAACTATTAATATTAATGCACAAAACAATCCACCGGTTGCCGTAAATGACAGCAGTATTGTGATTTATAATTTACAAAACGATACTACTATTCAATTTAACATACTTTTAAATGATTACGACCCTGATGGTGATCCAATAAAAATTGCCGAAGTTTTTCAACAAGGGGAAGGAGAATATTTTAATTTTACTGATAGTTCAATTACATACACTTTCGATAATCTATTGGAAGTCGTTTTTCAATACAGAGTTTGTGAAACAGCAGATACAAGCTCATTATCCAATTGGGCATATTTATACATAAACCCGCAAATGGATATAAATGCACCGATAGCGAGAAATGATACTGTTACAACTATTCCGGGCTTTGATGTTTATATAAATGTTCTGAAAAACGACTATGACCCCAATGGGGATTCTATGTATATTGAATCTGTATTTTTATATGGTGAAATTATATCAGACAGTGTCATTAAAATAACCTTTGATGTAACCGGAATTACAACCAACTATATTGATTATTACCGGGGATATAAGGTGGTTTATTATACGGTATCTGACACCACCCCATGGTATAGTTCATTTGATAGAGGATTAATTTATGTAAAGATTGATAATGTATGTTTTTATGATTCATTAAATATAAACAATGTAAATGCCCGTTTCAATTGTTTCGGTAACCATTTCTATGATTTACCGGGTGGTACCGGTGCAAAATATTTTGTTCCAAATGGTGGTACTTCAACATCAATTTTTTCCAGTACATTCTGTATAGGAGGACTTGATGAAAATGATAATCTTCATCTGGCAGGTGAGCGATACAGGCAGATAGGTGAAGATTACTGGCATGGTCCTGTTTCCAATATTTATGATTCGGTTTATGATGTAAAATGGTTTAAAATATGGAAATTAACAAAACAAGAAATAAATTACCATAAGTCGCACTGGTGGGAAAGCGGTTACGCACCAATTGAAGATATATTAACCTGGCCCGGAAACGGTGATGAATCAGCCGGTCAGCTTGCACAATTGGCGCCGTATTACGATAAAAATAATGACGGAATTTACGAACCAATGGATGGCGATTACCCAGTGATAAAAGGAGACCAGGCATTGTTTTTCATTTTTAATGATGCAAGAGATTATCATTCCGAAACCGGTGGATTACCTCTTGGAATTGAGATGCATGGTATGGCTTATGCTTTCGATACTCCTGATGATTCTGCCTTATGGAATAGTACCTTTTTACATTATGATATAATAAACCTTTCCGATACAACTTATCACGATACTTACATGGGGATTTTTACCGATACTGATCTCGGTTATGCCTGGGATGATTATATCGGCTGCGATGTGCAAAGAGGGTTTTATTACGGCTATAATGGAATACCTGTTGATGGTGGAGGCGAACCCGAATCATACGGAGAACATCCTCCCGCTCAAGGTATAATGTTTTTGGGAGGTCCCTTTATGGATAATGATGGGATTGATAACCCGAAGTACGACATCAATAACCAGCAAATATGTGACGTAAGCATCAACGGATTAAATTTCGGCGATACAATTGTTGATAATGAAAGGTTGGGAATGATAAGCTTTTTGTATTATAATAATTCTGGCGGGATACAAGGTGATCCTCAAATAGCCCTTGATTATTATAATTATATGAAGGGTTATTGGAAAGACAATACAAATTGTTTATATGGTGGTAATGGACATATTAATTCAGGCGCTTTGGGGCCGGGGTGTAAATTCATGTTTCCGGGAGATTCGGATACATGTAACTGGGGTACAAACGGAATACTACCTTTTGCAGGATTTAATCAAAATGCTCTGTACTGGACAGAGGAGGCTGTTGGGAATGATCCTTCAGACAGGAGAGGAGTTGGTTCGTCAGGACCATTTACTTTTAAGCCGGGAGATGTGCAGCAGATTGACATTGCTTTTGTCTGGGCAAGAGATTATAATGGTACACCCTGGTCCTCTGTTGAATTGCTTAAAGAATATTGCACTTATATTAAAGATAAATTCGAAAATGATTATAATTTCTTTACAGTCATAAATAATAATTTTTTAACTGATAATAACATTCAGTTGTTCCCTAATCCTGTATCTGATTTTTTAACTATTAAATTATCTCAAAAAACAACAAACGGAACTTATACTGTGTTTAATGTTTTAGGCGAAAATGTTATTTCAGGAAAAATTACCGGTAAAAACAGTTTCAGAGTAAATACAATAAAGTTGCAAAAAGGCTTGTTTATTATTAAAATCAATGATGGAAAAAATAATCATATAGCAAAATTTATTAAAAAATAACCTTTGCTGAAGCATA
>CAZREZ010000106.1:6094-9068 GCA_964599115.1 uncultured Bacteroidales bacterium | reverse complement strand
CTGTATTTTATATCCTAAAATATTCAACTTTATTTATGTGTGCGGAAAACAGGACAATGGTCATTGTGTAAAATATCATACGAGGGTTTAATAAAACCGAATACTATCTTCCAATTTCGGATAAATGAATGTATAGCGCTTAAGAAATGTTAAAACAGGTAATAAAGACGATTATTTATCTTAAGTTTTGATGCCTGAAGTTTTTGCAATTCTTCTTTGATTTTCTCTGGACTCAGGTATATGTAATTACTCTTAAATAAGGATCAATCTGCCAAGTTCTTTTTTCTTGTCTTATATAATTTGAATCCCTTATAACCACCATAGGCAGCTCCAAGGCTAAGGAGTATTAATAGACCACCTCCTATTGGTGCTCCCTGACTGTTATCTGAATTATTACCAGTACCAGAATCTCCTCCTGGAGGAGGTGGTGGATCTTGCGCTTCTAATGAATAAGTGCTTGATAATATGAGAACTATAATAAATGTCTTTAGTATATTGTTTAATGTCTTTTTCATGGTTTGCCCTCCTATTTGATAAATATTTTTTGAATTTTTGTTGAACTTTGTTTTACAACTTTCACAACTATGTAGCTGTTGGATATATTAACAGGAAATTTAATTAATTCAGAACCTGTAATTCTATGCTGAAAAAGTTCGCGACCCACTAAATCGTAAACAAACACATCACCACCTTGGTTAATTGCTTCGTCTTTTGAGCGGATGTAGATCTCATTTCCAAAAGAATAAATTTGCATATTTGAAGAAGCATCTTTAATGTCTTCAATTCCATTAGGTGCCCATGCGAAATGTAGCAAGAAACGCTCTGGATTATCAATATTTGATGCATTAAATGTATAAACAGGGTTTTCGCGGATGTCCTGAGTCGTACCTGTTTTAATATCTTCAAGTGTAATTTCAGTGTTCTGTAACTGATCAAGATCTGAAAATTCCATTGTATAACTCCCATCAGTTACCTGAACCAGATTTAAAGGAACAGTTTTACTTTCGCCTTCTATCAAAGGAGCGTTGGCATTAATACAAAGTTCATCATCATTTTCAACAGCAAAAAACTGAATATTTTCTGTTGATGAATAAAGTTTAGTAGCATCAGCACTAATATCAAAATTTGCTGTGCCATTTTCAGGGAAACCTACAAAAACGGTATTACCATAATAACCACCGTCTAAGTCAATACGTATAAATTGAGTTATTTCGTCTTTGTTATCATTTACTGATTTAATAAAATCGGCTGTGTTATGTGTTCTTGATGCTTCAGGAATAGTAAAATTTCCGGCAGTACTTGCCTGAACAAGAAACCCTTGTCCTAAAGGAATAATATTATTTGGCAAAGTGCCAACAAAAATACCGCCAGTCGATCCGCCAGTTGAATATAAATAGCCGCTTAAGCTATTATCCCAAACATAGGCTATACCTGTTGTGTTTCCTGCTGTAACAGTAGCCCAATTAAGCGCCGAAGGAAATGGATTCCCTATTAGGTTCCATCCATAATTGTTTTTCGTTAATGGAGCTACAACATCTTCATCAATCAACGTTCCTGTGAATTCAATTGTTTGAGCTCCTTGTGCATCCAAAATCCAGTACGAATAACCTTTTCCTCTACTTAATGAAGCATTTTCATCAGTTATATAATCATAAACATTGGTAGTCTCATTTAATTCTGCTAACCATGAAAGATTGACTGCTCCCAGGTAAAAATCATAGGCAGTTGTGGGTATGGTTATCGGTGTTACCAAATGCCATTCGTTTTGTGTAATATAGCGTTGTACTCGGGCGGTTGGGGTTCCGCTTCCAATAAACGATCCGGAACCGCTTGCACTCGATTCAATATATAAAGTGCCACTTACGGTAACCGCAGCAGCGGTAGCTGTTAAACTAGCATTGGGTGCAATAACAAGATCATTGCAAACGCCTGCTGTTGATGTAATTATGGGTTCATCAGTATAATCTAGTATTGTAACATTTGTTGTTGATAAAGGTTCTGCTCCGCTTGACCAATTATCACCATCATGCCAATCTGTTGAAACATCTCCTTCCCAATAGCCAGGCGAAGGGCTGTCGGTTAAATTTAATACCCCTAGCTGAATATTAGAAGTTGTTAATAATCCGGCTGTGGTTCTGTGTTGTAAGCTGAATTCGGTACTACCTGATAAACTAGTAGCCAAACCAACAATTCCACCGGCCCCCTTATCTGAGGCGCCTGAAATGGTTCTTTGCTCTTCAAAACCACTAATGCTTGTACCTGTAGTAGTATTTAAATTATATGTAGGAACAGCTGCCGTTGTGCATGCTATTGCAAATTGTGCTAATACTAAAGCATTACTTCCGGTGGGTATAGCTGTAATTGGGGTTATAGCATTTACTGCACTGGCTGATTCAGTATCTCCTGAACCGCTTGTGGTTTCAATTTTAAACTGATACCCAACATTTGATTTAACATAACTTAGGGCAACTGCCGCTATTGTTGAGTTAGTCATCGTTTCAATAGTAACACCTGTGCCAACAGATACTTTTTGTGCGACTCTGTAATAATAATAATCTCTTGGCTGATCCTCTGTAAAATAATAAAGAGTTACTATTCCTGCATCTGAAGTTGTGCTCATTGATCTTTGAACTCCACTACCAACATTGCCCCAGGTTCCATTTATACCTTTTTTTTGTTGCAATATCCATGTGCCGGCATCTGATGATGTTTCTTCTACTGTTTTCTGACAGTTAATGCTGGCAGCAACCATCATACCTCCCGTTGCCGGTAATAATATTCCATCGGTGGTTAAACCTGTGATACCTACATAGTCGGTGCTTGAGGTTGTGCTCCCACTACTGAGATATTCCATGTTAGAATTTAAAGCAGAATATGGAGTTGCTGCAGTATTTAATGCCATGGCAACAATTGAGGCGTTGGTAGTAATATTTTGACTAGCAGGATTCTTATGCTGTATAGAATAAGAAATGCT
>CAZREZ010000106.1:0-6084 GCA_964599115.1 uncultured Bacteroidales bacterium | reverse complement strand
TCCCAGTAGTAATTCCGCTAACGTCAAAAACGTAAACAAGAGAACCAATACCAAGCCCTCCTTCGCTTCCGAGTTCAAGAGTTCTCATGATTTCTCCGCTTATGTTTGGTGTAGAGTAATCATCAGTTATACGGAAATAAACAATTCTTGATACTGCTGCCTGAGTTCTCTCAACTTCAAAAGAAGCTATAACTAATACTTCGTCAATATTAGTAACATCAATACTTGTGGTTGTTGTGGCAACATTTGAAAAAACAGAACTGTTTTTAATGATTGCGCTCCCTGTTCCGGCAATTGTAGTTAGCCCATCCGCAAAAAGCGAATATCCAGCAAATAAAATTGCCGTAATAAATAAAAGACTGGTCTTTAAATAAACGGGGACTCTAATATTGGATTTATCCGACCATTGATGTCCATGGTTTTTTCCCCTCTCAATTAAATTGGGTTTGTAGATTTTCATAATAATAATGGTTTATATGTTCGTTGATAAGAAATTGCATAAAGTAATAAAAAATAATAATTTTATTTCTATGTAATTTTTTGTATAATTGATGAAAATAAATTAGTCTGTTGTTGGCTTCTGATAATATACAATAAGATTTACTAATAAATATAAAAGACGTAATTTATTTCTTTATCAATTATATTTGGCAAATAATTAGTTAAAATAATATGTGTTTTTATATATGAAAGAACAAATATACATCATTAAAAATAAAAAGGAAAGTTTTTATAAAATTTTTTTGTTATTATTTGAACATTCTATCACTTTTGTCCTGTAAACAAAAATATAAAAGTCCGGAAACAAATACTATATAAAGCTTATAGGTTTTTTTGTTTAACTGAATTTCGAATAAATGAACAAAATAATTATTTTTGTTGTCAGAAAATCTGCATTAAAATGTCCCAAAAAAATATTTTACTTTTAATTATTTTATTATTAATCTTTTCCTGCAACAATTCATCTGTTGAGTCTGAGAAAAATCCTGAAGTAATAATTTCTGACAGCCTTGTAATTAGTCTTGATCAAATAATCATAAACAAAAAAGCTCATTGGATTGACAGCATTTTTACACGGCTTCATAAAAGAGGCGGATTCAACGGAACAGTTTTATATGCGGAAAAGAGACGGATGGTTTATAAAAAAGCATTCGGTATGGCAGACTATAGAGATAAAGATACCCTGACAACCGAATCAATGTTCCAGCTTGCTTCAGTCTCAAAAATGTTCACTGCAATGGCAATAATGATACTTTATGAAGACGGAAAATTGGATCTTGACGCTGATGTCAGGGATTACCTGCCGGATCTTCCTTATGAAAATATAAGCGTCAGGAACTTACTGACACATCGTTCGGGATTGCCAAGATATATGTCGCTGGCACATGAAAAATGGAAAAATAAAACAATTCCCTTAACAAACGATACAATGCTGGCGCTATTTGTAAAATATAAACCACAGCCATATTTTGAAAGCAACACCGGATTTCATTATTGTAATACAAATTATATGCTTCTCGCTTGTATTGTTGAGAATATCTCGGGAAAAACTTACGATAAATTTGCAGAGGAGAGAATTTTTAAGCCACTTGAAATGAATCACACAAAAATTTATAATATGAATGAGGATTCCATTGTTCCTGCTTATATTCCTGTTGGTGTTACCGGTTACAGATACAGAGGATGGAGAATTGTAAGAGAACGTAATGATTACCTGAATGGAATAATGGGCGATAAAGGTGTTTTTTCCTGTGTTGATGACCTTTATAAATTTGACCAGGCATTATATGATCAAACTTTGATAAGCGACTCCACTCTGCGTGAAGCCTTCTATCCGGGAAGTCTTAAATACCGGAAAAGAAAAGACGGTTATGGTTTTGGCTGGAGAATAAAAACAAGTGAAGATAGTACTGTTTATCATTATGGCTGGTGGAAAGGTTTCCGTGCATTTTATATCAGGGATATGAAAAACGAAAAAACAATTATTGTTTTGAGTAATAAAGATAAAGGTCCGGGCTCACGAACCTTATGGAAAGTTCTTCGCGATACAAATAATACTCCCGGATATATTAGGAAATTACTGCATGAAAATTATTAATTATAATGAAATAGTGTTTTAAGCGAAATTCAAAAATACGTGAAATTTGAAATAAAGTAAATAGTTATAAATAAAAAATAATTTCCAGTAATTAAAAATGATTTTATATCTTGCACCAATAAATCAAAATATCATATAAAACTTAATACTAAGAAAAAATGAAAATGAGGAATATTATTTATCGTCTTTCCGGCTTAAGTTTGATATTATTTTTTAATATTTCAATTTTTGCACAAACAATAGAGTTTTCATGCGTTACTCCTGTTCCAGGGTCAAAATATCTTAATCCTGAACAAAATATAATTTTAAAAATAAATTCAACTTTTGAAAAAACATCTATTCAATCTTCACTTTTCCAAATCACTGGTTCGAAGAGTGAATTAATTGATTTTAGAACTATTCTTTCTGCCGATTTAAAAACACTTATTATTAAGCCATTAAGAAGTTTTGTTCTTGGTGAAAAAATAATTGTTAAAATTTCTAAGGGATTAAAAACAATTGATGGGAATAATATTCACGAAAAGGAATTATCCTTTTATATTAAGGAACAGGATAATTTACAATTTCTTAAAGATTATTATCAAAATGAAAAAAATAAGTATATTTCCAATAATTCAAAAAAAGAAGGGAGATCACCAAACAAAGAAAGGATAAAAAGTATGGATTTACCTGTTGACTTTCCACTTCCAACTTTTGTGTTAGGTGAAAATCAGGATGATAATTATTTTTTTATGGACCTGTCAAGTCGTCAACATCCGTTATATGAACCTTATCTTGCCATCTTCGATAAATTTGGAACACCTGTTTATTTTCAAAAGTTAAATTCAAATCATTTAAATTTTTATGTTTTACCAAACGGATTACTTGCATATTCGTCAAATTTTCCTCAGAATCCCGAAAATGAAAGATACTATTTAATGGACAGTTCGTATGTAATAATTGATTCTGTTGAAACAGGAAATGGTTATAATGTTGATTGCCATGATATGCGTTTGATGAGTAATGGTCATTATTTAATGATGTCATACGATCCTCAGGTAGTTAATATGAGTTTGATTGTTCCCGGAGGAAAACCAAATGCAATTGTTACAGGTTTAATTATTCAGGAAGTTGATCTAAACCAAAATGTATTTTTTCAATGGAGAAGTTGGGATCATTTTGAAATTACTGATGCAACAAGTGATATTAATTTAACTGCATATTATATTGACTATGTTCATGGTAATGCACTTGAATTTGATCAGGATTCAAATATATTGCTTTCGAGCCGTCACATGGATGAAATTACAAAAATTGATTACCCAACAGGAGAAATTATTTGGCGATTTGGTCTTAACTCCGAAAATAATCAGTTCGTAATTTATAACGACCCTTATGGTTTTTCACATCAACATGATATACGAGTTTTGGATAATGGAAATTATACGCTTTTTGATAATGGCAATCTTCATTCACCACCTTTTTCTCAAGCAATGGAATATGATGTTAATGAAAATACAATGCAAGCAGATGTGATTTGGAGCTATCGTTATACTCCTGATATTTATGCTCCTGCAACAGGAAGTTACAGGGTGCAGGATAATGGTAAGATGCTTATTGGTTGGGGTGCAAATATGTCTTTAGCTGCTACAGAATTAAATTCGGATGAAAGCATTTCAACTAATATCTATTTACCTATGGATATTACCTGTTATCGTACTTTAAAATTTGATTGGGAAACTAATAAATTTTATTCCGATAATGAAATGTCTTTTGGAAATTATGAGGGATATTCATCAGGCAAAGAATTAATATTACATATTACCAATAATTCAGATGAAAATATTAGTATTACAAGTACACATAATCACTTACCTGAATATTCTGTTACTACCAATCTCCCACTAAATATTCCTATTGGTGAAAGTTCTACAATAAACTTGGTATTTGAACCTACCGGAGCAGGTGAATATAATGATCTTTTATCGATTAACTACGATAACAATGATAATACGAGACGTATAGCCCGTCAGGTTAAACTTTTTGGTATTTGGTATGATGATTTGCCTTCAGTTTTCTTTGATCCGGAAAATGGTAGTGTTAATGTTAATCCGGGCTCAGAATTAATTGTAAGTTTTGACGAAGCTGTCAGAAGAGTCTGGGGTGCGCCAATTCAGAATACAGATATTCCAATAATATTTGGATTAAGAGAAGATAATAATACCGGTGCAGTAGTTAGTTTTACAGGAATAATTTCTGAGGATAAAATGCAAATTACAATATTCCCCGACAATACTTTAAAAAATGACCAACAATATTATCTTAAACTGCATAAAAACAGAGTTGAGGATTTTGACGGAAATGTTATTAATTATGAAGAAGTATGCTATTTTACAACCGGAAATTTAACATCTGTCAAACAGATAAATAATGATAAAGTTTTAATTACTCCTAATCCTTTTTCTGAATTTACTTCAATAATAATTGATAATAAAGGTAATCAAAAAGTAAAAATGGAAGTTTACAATTTAGTTGGAAATATTCTAATTCAAGATAATTTCTATGGAAACAAGTATAAATTATTATCAAATCAACTTAGTAAAGGAGTTTATTTATTAATTATTGAAACAGATGAAAAATATGTTCAGAAATTAATTGTTCAATAAAAAAAGGCATTTCTGCTATAAAGCACCTTTCTCACCCATTGATGTAATTGCAGCAGCAAATCTGTTTTTGGACGGTTTGTTTTCTGAAAAAGGAGTTTTCCCACCTGAACTGATGGCAAACATAAAGCTTGTTTCAATTATTTCTTTAAATATTTGGATTTACTCCTAATTTCCAGTTTCCAATTTCCAGTTTCACTCTATAATCATTCTCCAGTGTGTTTCCGAATTCTCGTTACCAAGGATATTTCATGTCATTCTCCCGAATATCTTTTCCTGTTTTCCGCATTAATTCACAACCAATTTAAACCCAACTCCATGAACATTCATTAATTCAACATTCGGGTCACCTTTAAGATATTTCCTTAATTTTGTAATATATACGTCCATGCTTCTTGCATTGAAGTAACTGTCGTCGTACCATATTTTATTCAAAGCTTCACTACGATCTAATACTTCATTGACATTTTCGCATAACATTTTTAATAATTCCGCTTCTTTTGAAGTGAGTTTTTGTTCAACTTTTTTTAATGTTAATATCTGACGATTATAATCAAATGTAAATTGCCCCATAATAAAAATGCCCTTTTTCTTAAACTCATCCTTATCATATTTAACACGTCTTAGAATTGCTTTTATACGAACCAGCAGTTCTTCCATGCTGAAAGGTTTTGTTATATAATCATCGGCTCCTAATTCAAAACCTTTTAATTTATCTTCCTGCATTGATTTGGCAGTTAAAAAAATAACAGGAATATTTTTATTTGTTTTTCTGATTTCTTTTGTAAGAGCAAACCCGTCTTTAACAGGCATCATAATATCAATTATACAAAAATCAAAAGCTTCTTTATTATACACATCAAAAGCTTCCTGACCGTTTACGCAAAGTGTTGTCGGATATCCTTTTGCCTCAAGATATGCTTTTAAGATGGTTCCAAGATTTTTGTCGTCCTCGGCTAATAAAATTTTTATTTTATCTTCTTCCATAACATTTAGGTTTTTTTATCTTTTACAGGAAGATATATTTTAAATTTTGTTCCCTGGTTTAATTCACTGTCCAGGTTTATTGTTCCGCTATGCTTTTCAACTATTGCTTTTACATAACTTAATCCTAATCCAAAGCCCCTAAAGTTATGAATATTTCCTGAAGGTACACGAAAAAGTTTTTCAAAAATCTTTTTTTGATTGGCTTTGCTGATACCTATTCCATTGTCCTGTATGCTAATATTGATCCCTGAATTTTTTTTTTTTGTGGATATTAAAATTTCCGGATCTTCAATAGAATATTTATTTGCATTATCAAGCAAATTATAAATCACATTTGTAATGTGGATTTTATCTGCA
>CAZREZ010000105.1:0-9185 GCA_964599115.1 uncultured Bacteroidales bacterium | reverse complement strand
AAATATCTTTACATTTATAAAATAATCGGCAAATTTAAATTTAAATTTTTTTATAATATATCATTTAAATAAATATTTTTTAATTTTTAATCATTATAAATAATCATTAAAATATGTTACGATTTTTTTATTTAAATGCAATCTGTCGTTACGTCCTACACCGTGTCCATGTCCCGGATAAACAAAATAATCTATCTGTACTCCTTCGCCAATACATTTTTTAATAAACACCAGACTGTTTTGCCAAACAACTGTCGGGTCATTAGTACCGTGAATAATTAATAATTTGCTATCAAGTTTATCAGCACAATTTAAAAGACTTGTCTTTTCATAACCATCGGGATTGTCTTCAGGAGTGTCCATATAACGTTCTCCGTACATTACTTCATAATATTTCCAGTCAGTAACTGGTCCGCCTGCAACACCAACTTTAAAAACACCGGGATTTTTTAACAACATTGCAATCGTCATAAATCCACCATAACTCCATCCGTCAACACCAAAACTATTGGTGTCAACAAAATCCTGGGATTTCAGAAATTCAACACCTTTCATCTGGTCAGCAATCTCAATATCTCCAAGATTTCTGAAAATTGCGCTTTCAAAATCAAATCCCCTGTTTGCAGAGCCCCTGTTATCAAGTGTAAAAATTACATATCCCTGTTCTGCCAAATAATTCAGGTAAAGACCTGCACCACCGAGCCACGAATCAGTTACCAATTGAGCATGAGGACCACCGTAAACATAAATAATTACCGGATATTTCTTTGCAGGATCAAAATCAACAGGTTTGATTAAGCGGCAATATAAGTCGGTACTGTCATTTCCTTTAATTGTAAAAATTGACATTTCACCTAACTTATAATCTTTCAGAGGGTCTTTATTTTCAAGCAAAATTTGTAATACCTTAGCTTTGGCATCAAGAATTTTATATTCACTGGTTACTGTAGTGCTGCTATATATATCAAAAAGATATTTACCGTTTTTGTTTAAAATTGCCCTGTGTGTTCCATTATCAGGCGAAAGCCGTGTAATTTTTAAGTCATTTAAATCAACGGAATAAATATTCCTTTCAATAGGACTTTCCTTAGTTCCGATAAAAAATGCCTTTTTATCTTTCGGATTTGTCCCAAGGAAATTAGTTACCACCCATTCACCTTTTGTTAATTGTTTTATCAATTCTCCATCGGTATTATAAAGATATAAATGATTAAAACCATCCCTTTCGCTAAACCAAATAAATTGCTCAGGTTTTGAATTAAGGAAGTACATTCCATGCTCTGGTTCAACATATTTTTCGTTTTTCTCTTCAAAAAGAGTTTTTATTAAATCGCCTGTTTCAACATCATATTGATTCAATTTCAAATGATTCTGGTCGCGGTTCAAAACTGCAATGTAAATATATTTTTCTTCAGGGCCCCATGAGATATTTGTAAGATATTGTTCAGCGGGTTCGCCGGTTTTCAGGAAAATGGTTTTATGTATCCGGCAATCAAAAATGCCAACTGTAACCTGATGGCTTGTCATTCCTGCCATAGGATATTTGATATTTTTAAGTTCGGCAATCCTTGAATCAATATTTACAAGCGGGTAATCAGTAACCATAGTTTCATCTTTGCGGTAAAAAGCCAGATAATTGCCTTCAGGCGACCAAAAAGTGCCTTTGTGAATTCCGAATTCATTTCTATGTACTGATTTGCCATTTATAATTCCTTTATTTTCGTCATTGGTTATTTGTATTTGATTTCCTTCCTGAGCTACAAATAAGTTGTTTTTAATTGTGTAGGCAATTTGAAAAGTATTTTTTTCGATATCTTTTTTTTCAGCTTCTTTATCAAATTTATTAATGTCTCTAATTTCTTTTTCAGCAAGGTCGTAAATAAACAAATGATTTTTAAAAGTAAACATAAACACATTATCTCCAAGCCATGTTATTGAGGGAAACCTTTTAACGGAATCCTTTTCTATTTTAGTCATGCCTGTATTTATGTCGTCTATCCTTAAAATTGTATCTCTTTTTTCAGAAACAGCTTTACCTGAAACAATGCAGTTGTTTTTAATATAAGCAAATTTATCGCTTTTACCCATCCACTTTAGTTGATTTAAATAAGCGGGATAAATTTCAGGATTCATCCATGAAGCATCTTTTAGTGTGAGATGTTTTTCCTGTGCAACTATCTGTAAATTAAAAAGTAATAAAAATGAAATTGTTGAAAATTTTAAAAATGTTTTCATGCTTGAAATTGATTAAAAATGAAACAATATGGAAAAGTTTGTGCAATTTTAAAAATAATTTTTGTACTGCACAAGAGAAAGTTGATTAATCAAACCGAGTGAACTGCATCTGCAATTGCTGCAATAAGAGAATTGTCCTTTTCAATGCTATTTCCAACTACAATTATATCGGCACCGGCTTTTACATTTTCTAATGCTTTTTCAGGAGAATCAATGCCTCCACCAATAATCAACGGAATTGAAATACTTTGTTTTACTATTGTTATCATTTCCTTGGAGATTGGCCTTAGAGCACCGCTACCTGCATCCATAAAAATCATTTTTAGTCCTAACATCTCACCTGCCATGGCAGTGCAGGCAGCAACATCAATTTTATCCGAAGGTATTGGAACGGAGTTACTCATATAAGAAACAGTTGTCGGCTTTCCGCTGTCAATCAGCATATAGCCGGCTGAAATAACTTCCAGTCCGCTAAGCTTAAGATATGGTGCTGCAATTACATGACGACCTATCAACATTTCTGCGTTCCTTCCGGATATTAATGACAGGAACAAAAAAGCATCGGCTTTATTGCTCATCTGTAAAGTGTTTCCCGGAAACAAAACAACTGGAATAGTACTATGTTCTTTCAGAAGTTTAATGCAAATATCTAAGTTGTTATTTGTAAGTAAACTTCCTCCGACAAAAAAATAATCAACTGAGGATTTTTGTGCGTATTCAGCTATGCTGATTATTTCCTTATCGGATGGTTTATCAGGGTCAACCAAAACTGCAAATTGTTTTTTCCCCTGTTCTTGATTTTTTATTAGGGAGGCATATATGCTCATGCGGATGTTTTTTCTACAATATTAAGAAAAATAATTGAAATAATTAGAAATTGGAAATTAGAAATTTATATTATCATATTTTTGTGCTGTTGATAAACGCATTCAACTTTGGACCAAATTTTTCAATTACTATTTTGAACCTTTTTTTCTACTTGTCAAAATCGTACCAAACCAAATCAGACAATTCTTCCGATAGTTTATAAAGCACTAATTAGTAAATTCATTTCATTTTTTTCTAATTTCTAATTTCCAATTTCAGTGTTTTGTGAACGCTTACCCTTACCTTTATAAGTATTATGGTCTTTTAAAAGAAAAGTATTAGCCCAGCTTGAAGTATTTTTCAAATCATAATTTATAATAACAGGTCTTCTGTTTAATAAATCACTTTTGTTCCTGTTAAAATATTTATTGCGGTAATATGCTCTTACCCAAATACATTTTCTACCTGTTTTTGTAACTTCACACATATTTTTTGAACTTCCTCCGCAAGGTCCGTTTCGTTGATTTTTTTCACATTGTGATACAGGGCATAAATATGTTATGTCAGGCAAAGAGCAATCACCACATTCTTTGCATCTGAAAAAAATCGTTTTCCAGAATCTTTCATTGCAATAAGATAAATTCCTTAATATATTCCTTTTTTCAATAAATCTATAATACGACTTACACGTTTTAAAAAAAGGAGCTTCATATCCAAAAAATAAAGCATGTATTACTCTGCTAAATCTGTATGAAAGAGTTACATATTTTGAAAATGATGATTTTTTGAAATTTGAATATTTGGCATTTATTTTATTTGTGTCAGAAAGTCCGGTGCTTTTATCAAGCGAATAATAATAAAATTCTTTTGGTTGGGGATTTGTAAGATCTTTGACAAAATCAAGCCAATCAGCTGATTCGTATTCTTTAACTTTATTCATTATTGCTTTAAAATCTTCATAATTATGAATGCCACCAATATAAGCCCCTTTATATCCCATTGCTTTTAAAGCAACAAATTGTTTTGCTGCAAAATCAATAAAAAAGCCTTTACCTTTATCCTCAGATTTTTTTTCCTTTTTAATTTTTTCAAGAAATTCATCAGAAACAACACATCCGGGAATTAAGTTTTTATTAAAAATATTGGCAACTCCAGCCGACAAAAGATAGATATAGCCTATTACAGGCAAATCAATTTTATTATCTTTTAAATAGTTTAATAATTCATGCGATTTCCTGATGTCATATCCCAATTGAGAAATAATAAATTTTGCACCAGTATTAATCTTTAATTTCAGTTTTTCGTATTGCATCATTTGTTCTGCTTCGCTGAATTTATATGGTGAAACAGCACATCCCAAAAAGAAATCGGTTTTATCAAGTTCAATAAATGAACCGGGTTTTCTTCCTTTTATCGTCAGACCTTGATTCATATTGTTAAGCATTTCCAACAATCCAACAGAGTCCAAATCGAAAACCGGCTGAGCAATACCTTTGTAACCATTAACCGGGTAGTCGCCTGAAAGGACCAATAAATTATCAAATTGCTCACTTGCATATTTCCAGGCAAGACTTTCCAGGCCATTTCTGTTCAGGTCTTTACAGCTTACATGAATAATAATATTTTTTCCGGAACCCATGATTTTATTTCCCAGTAAATCAGGTGACATAGTAGGATTACCACCTGCACTATCGGTAATTGAAAGCCAATCAATTCTGTTATCATTAGAAAGATTTTCGGCAAGTGTTAATACTTTCAAGCTATTCTTTTGTTGAATTATTCCTCGTGTGTTTACTAATTCTACACCGGTTAAAAATTTGTCTTTTTGTTCAAATAATTCTCTTAATTTCTTCATTGTATAATATTTTTATAAACCGTTAAAACGGTTATGTATTTTTCGTTTTATGTTTTATTTCCCACGACTGAAGTCGTGGGCTGCTATTCCATCATTCCACTAATAAATTTTTTAATAATTTCAGAATTTACATTTTTCCTTTTTGCATAATCTTCTAATTGGTCCTTAGAGATTTTCCCAACAGAAAAATATTTTGACTGAGGGTATGAAAAATATAAACCACATAAAGATGCAGTCGGATACATTGAATAATTTTCCGTTAAATTTATTTTAATGTTTTTTTCAACATTTAATAAATCAAAAATAGTCTTCTTTTCCGAATGGTCGGGACAGGCAGGATAACCTATTGCAGGACGTATTCCCTTAAATTTTCCCTTAAGCAACTGTTCTTTTGTTAAGTTTTCGTCAGCAGCATATCCCCAGAGTTCTTTTCTTATTTTTAAATGCATTAATTCTGAAAATGCTTCGGCTAATCTGTCAGCCAGTAACTGAAGCATAATGGCTTTATAATCATCATTATTATCTTTGTAAAACTGTAATGATTTTTCGATATTCAGACCTGTTGTTAAAGCAAAAAAACCAATGTAATCATTAACTTGACTTTGTCTTGGGGCAACAAAATCTGATAATGATAAATTAGGATTACCATTTGGTTTTTTAGTCTGCTGACGTAAATTATGAATTACACTCAAAACATTATTTCGTGAACCGTCAGAATATATTTCAATATCATCAAAAACTGAATTAGCAGGGAAAAAGCCGATAACTGCTTTTGCATCAAGCAAATTGTTATTAATAATTTCTTTTAAAAGATTTTGAGCATCATCAAATAAATTTTGAGCTTCTTTAGATTTTATTTCATTTTCAGAAGTAGTTGAAGATATACCTTTTAATTCCCATGCTTTAAAGAAAAATGCCCAATTGATGTATTCTTTAATTTCGTTTATTGAATAATCATCAAAGATTTTAACTCCGGTAGATTTAGGTTTTATAATTGAAGATTTTTCCCAATTGATTTTTAACTTATTATTACGGGCATCTTCAATAGATAAATTTTCCGTAATGCTTTTTTTACTGTGTTTATCTCTTAATTTTTGATATTCATTTTTTATTGAATCAATATATTTTTCTTTTTTATTTTCAGATAACAAATTATTCACAATCATCACACTTTGCGAGGCATCCTTAACATAAACGGCAGCACCTGAATATTCAGGGGCAATTTTCACGGCAGTATGAATTTTAGAAGTAGTTGCACCTCCGATTATCAGGGGAATGGAAAATTTTTGTTTTTCCATTTTATTAGCTATTTTTACCATTTCTTCAAGAGAAGGAGTAATTAATCCGCTCAATCCAATAATATCAACATTTTCAATTTTTGCCACTTCTAATATTTTTTCAGCGGGAACCATAACTCCCAAATCAACAATCTCATAATTATTGCATGATAAAATAACATCAACAATATTTTTTCCGATATCATGGACATCGCCTTTAACAGTAGCTAATAAAATTTTCTTTAAAGAACTCTTTTGTCCGTTTTGTGATTTTTCCTGTTCAATATATGGTTGCAAAAAAGCAACGGCCTTTTTCATAACTCTTGCTGTTTTTACAACTTGCGGCAAGAACATTTTTCCTTCACCAAATAATTTCCCAACTGCATTCATTCCATCCATTAACGGACCTTCAATAATACTTAAAGCAGGAGAGTATTTTTTGCGGGCTTCTTCCATATCTTCTTTAAGATAATCGGTAATTCCTTTTATTAAGGCATGTTTTAATCGTTCTTCAAGGGTATTGTTTCTCCATTCATCAGTTTTAATAACTTCGGAACCTTTTTCAATTATTTCCTGTGCAAATTCAATAAGTTTTTCAGTTGCCTCAGCATTGCGATTTAACACAACATTTTCAACCAGAATTAATAAATCATCAGGTATTTCATCATAAATCTGTAACATTGCAGGGTTTACAATTCCCATGTCCAATCCTGCATTAATTGCATGATAAAGAAAAACCGAATGCATTGCCTGTCGTACAACGTTATTTCCTCTGAAAGAAAAAGACAAATTGCTAACACCGGCACTGACCTTTGCATAAGGTAAATTTTCTTTAATCCATTTGGTAGCATTAATAAAATCAACGGCAAAATTGTTATGATCTTCAATGCCTGTTGCTATTGCCAGAATGTTCGGGTCAAAAATTATATCCTGAGGAGGAAAATTAACTTTTTTTATTAAGATGTCATAAGCACGCTTACAAACTTCTATTCTTCGTTCAAATGATGTTGCCTGACCATTTTCATCAAAAGCCATAACTACAACAGCAGCTCCGTATTTTTTTATTTTTTCAGCATGTTCAATAAAAATATCTTCGCCTTCCTTTAAACTTATTGAGTTCACTATAGTTTTGCCCTGCAGGCATTTCAATCCGGACTCGATTACTTCCCATTTGGATGAATCAATCATAACAGGCACGCGGGCAATATCAGGATCAGAGCTTAAAAGGTTTAAAAAATTAACCATTTCTTTCTCAGCATCAAGCATTGCATCATCCATGTTAACATCAATTATCTGAGCTCCGTTTTCTACCTGATGTCGTGCAATTGATAATGTTTCTTCATATTGCTTTTCCCTGATCAAGCGTGCAAATTTCCGTGAGCCTGCAACATTTGTTCTTTCACCAATATTTACAAAATTGCTCTCTTTGCTGATTGTAAGAGGTTCCAGTCCGCTTAATTGGGTCAGGAATTTTTTGTCAGGCACTTCTCTTTTATTTGCTTTTTCTGCCAGTCCGGCAAATTCTTTAATATGAGCAGGTGTTGTTCCGCAGCAGCCACCAATAATATTTACTAATGAGTTATCAAAATACTTTTGAATTTTTAATGCCATTATTTCGGGTGTCTGGTCATATTCTCCTAATTCATTTGGGAAGCCGGCATTAGGATAAACACTGACATAAAATGGTGCAATTTTAGCTAATTCCTCAAGATAAGGTTGTAATCCATCAGCTCCAAAAGAGCAATTCAATCCTATACTGAATAAATTAAAATGAGAAAGAGAAATAAGAAACGCCTCAACAGTTTGTCCTGACAATGTTCTTCCGCTTTTATCAGCAATAGTAACCGATACCGATACAGGTAATTTAACTTTTTTCTTTCTTAAAATTTCTTCTACAGCAAACAAAGCTGCTTTTACATTAAGAATATCAAAAACAGTTTCTATGATAATCAGATCAACCCCACCGTCAATTAATGCTTCTGCCTGTTCTTTATAAGCTTCAACCAGATCGTCAAAAGTGACTGCTCTGTAAGCAGGGTTGTTCACATCAGGCGACATTGAAGCAGTTTTGTTTGTTGGACCTATTGAGCCTGCAACAAAGCGTGGTTTATCAGGATTTAATAAAGTATATTTATCAGCAACCTCCCGTGCATTTTTTGCAGCAGCATAATTTATTTCATAAACCAAATCTTCCATCTTATAATCAGCCAATGAAATTCTGTTGGCATTAAAGGTATTCGATTCAATAATATCAGCCCCTGCTTCTAAAAACTGAGAGTGAATTTCTTTGATTATTTCCGGTTTTGTTAATGATAACAAGTCGTTGTTGCCTTTCTGCTCAGAGAAATTCTTTGAAAATCTTTCTCCACGAAAATCTTTTTCTTCAAGATTATATTTCTGTATCATGGTACCCATTGCGCCATCAAGAATCAGTATTCGTTTTTCAACTTCTGTGTAAATATTTTTTTTGGTAATCATAAATTGATATATTTTAATAAATTATTTTTTGAAACGAAAACATTGTTTACTTATTTTAGTGAAAGCAGATAGAATTATGATTTACGATTTTAGATTTTAGATTTATGATTTACGAAGAACTAAAACACTTTAACACAATAACAAGGTTTAATAAACATAAACCAACATATAATCATTTAACTGCTCATAAAACAATTTGTATTTTTTTGAATTACTATCACCTGATAATTCGCCGTTTATTTGCCCTTTTTGTTCAAAGTTGAATGGGGCAATTTTTATATTGGTGATAAAATTCAGGTCTCTTTTTCCATACAATTTATATAAAGCTTCTTTGGCACACCAATAAATATAAATTTTTTCCAATTTGAAATTTTCGTTAATATCTTTAAGTTCGGTTTCGCAAAGGAATTTGTTTTTTATACGTTCGATTCTTGAAGAAATTTTTTCAATGTCAATTCCTGCCGGCAATTTTTTACTAACAATTGCAGCAACATATTCAAAGGAGTGACTGACGGAAATATTATAATTTGAGT
>CAZREZ010000104.1:0-9250 GCA_964599115.1 uncultured Bacteroidales bacterium | reverse complement strand
AACAAAGATTAAGTATGAAGGTTTGGGATCGGTTGAGGGGACGCTGGGCGGCCTACAAGTAACCGGCCAGGCTTTTGTAGAAATACAGCCGGTTGGAGTACTTAAATAGACTGCAGAACGACATTTGATGGTTTCTACCCTGTTGATGGCCGAATCAACGAAGAGAGAAATGATTAAACAAAATATAAACAACAAAGCATAATTTTATAGCTAACATTAAATAATAACATTCAAAAATGCAATATACAGCCAAGTCTTATTATTCTTGGAATATCATAATGCTGAGGATTGAGCAATTTTATTTTATACAGAGTTCTGTATGATTCGGGATCAAGCTGATTGTTGATGAACGCTTGATTTTCCGGACCGGAAAGAAATCCGTCATCATCTGATTCTCCTGTTGAGGGATAAACATAAAACACGTTTTTAAAGTTGAACAAATTCTCAATCAATAAGTAAATATTTATTCCCATCCGGTTTTTTAAATAAAATCCTTGCTCCAGTTTCATGTTTAACATATTGAAGTTTGGAGTATGTTTAAAAGAATCTCCATAATAAGAAGTAGAATATGGCGTTCCTTTTCTGAATTGATAATAAAAACTTAAGCCGAATTCTTCAAGTACTTTCCAGTTGCCGGCAACAGGGCCAATGTAATCCTTTCCTGTACCGAAATTAAAACCTGCAAAAGAATTTACAATTAAATCGGATATTTCAGTATAATTGAAATCCTCTTCATCAGGGAAAAGCTTTGTAACACTCACAGTAAAATTCAAACCTGAGGCTTTGGGTGAAAAGTAATTTAACGAAGCAATTAATCCTTTGGTTATAATAGTATTGTTATCATTAAGAACAGTATAATAATCATGTGGGTACGCCCCAATAATTTTATCAATATAATAATTGTTTTTAAGAAAGGTCATCAGGAAACCGACGTCAGCAAATATTCTTTTGTATATCGGTCTTTTTATACCGATGTTAAGTTTTTCCATTCTGAGCGGTTTTAAATCCGGATTGGGAAATAATTCATTAGGATTATTATAATCGAAAAGCCAGTACTTGTCGGGCCGGAATTGATTGTAATAGTTGGGATTTTGAGAGTATGTATTATAACTAAAATATATATTGGTGATATCTGACAAGGTGAAATCTATATTGATCTGTGGGAGGAGATTTACAACAGGCTCATAATTTTTGAATGTCATGTCAGGTTCCCATCCGGACTCTCCCAACCATAATCCCGGATTTTTCAGGTATGGATTTATTCCCGAGCCTGCATCTAAAAATGAAGGATCCGAAATTTCGTTTCCATCTTTATTATACCATGTATCATTATCTCTATAGCCTGTTATTAAATTCGGATAATAAAAATCATCAACATAAACAGCATAATCATCCCCGATATTTTCAGGAATTGACCAATTCCCATCGTTTTCACGCAAATCACCGGCATCATAAATTTCCATCAACGAGTATTTGTCTTTTAGAACAGGCTGGTTGGCATCATACCTGTCAATTTTCAAACCAATTGAAACATTAATGTTTTTCCAGGAAAATCTATCATTGAGATAACCCGACAAATATAAAGGGCGAAAAGCATCAATAGTACGGTTGGTAAAGAAGTCGTAATGATCCTGCTTATTTTTTATTTTGTTCCCTGTGTAGCCATATCCCTGATATTGAATATATGTTCCGTGTTTAAGTAATTCATCCGGTGAAAACATATCTAACGAATAAAGCTTATCAGTTAATTGAATAGTATGCATTTCACCGTTTTTATCATAATAATCAATAGTCCGGTTGACCATATCGTAAGAATCAGTTAAAATGAAATTAACACCGTCAACAGCTAATCCGAGTTTTTTTCGTAAATTTATATCAAATGTTTTTTGTGATAAAGCATCATAGTTCCTGTAAAACAAAACCGTATTCTGAAAGACACCATGATCATATACCGGGATTGGATTATCCATATCTAATTCAAGGATGTGAAAGTTTGTTAACCCTCTAATAATTGTCCATAATCCCATAGGGTTTATCGAATAGAACCGTTTTATTTCCTTCATGTATTCAAATCCTGCAGTAAAATGATGGGATTTGTAATCTACAGTAAAACCTAATGTTCCACGTATTTTTTCCTCAGCATTTTCCATATAGTTAAAATTTCCTGTTAAATTATTATTAGAACTTTCAATATAGTAGGGATATTGCTTACCCTGGCTATTCCATAATCCATAAACTGTCGGAGGATTATGCCCGTTTAATAAACCACCGTTTAATTGTAATTCTGTGGAATTCATCCAGTGATCACAAGGATCAGGATATAACTCATAAATTTGTTCTGTAAACCTGGCTGCCTCGGGATTATAATTGAGATTCCGGAATGTATATGCTGTATCGTAATCCCAGCTATTTAAAAGCCACACATTTTGATAATATGTTGAGTCAATTTGAATGTCTCCAATTTGAAAAGATGGGGTTTTATATGTTTGAAATTTCCCCAGGTAACCGTATTCAAAAAACCTGTCTTTATGTTTACTGCTCTGCAATTTTGTGTAATAATTGGAATACTGGAGGTGAACCTGGTATCCTATGTTCAAATCTTCGGATATTTTAATTTTGTGTTCAAATTTCAGGTAATTATCAATATTCCTGATGTTTCTTTCAGGATTATTAAATGAATTAAAAAGTGCATTATCAAAAATTAACTGATCTGAATTTTCAATCTTTGTATAATTTCCAAGCGTTAGTTCTATATTATTTGTAAAAGGAATTTGAATTTTAGCAAAGGAATTCCATGCGTTTTTTTCAGCATTCTGTGGTGATTGACAGGTCATAATATCATCATCCCTGACATATTCAGCATTCTGAAAAGTTCCCCCAGTTACTAATCCCGATGGACGCAGGGGATTATTTTTGAGGTATTCTAAAACACCCGGTTTTATTATATAGGAATCTTCCCAAACAGGATCAGTATTATTTGTATTATAATAACTACCTGCAATGAACACAGAAGGATTAATTTTTTTTGTTTTATTTTTACTGAAATTGATGGGCATACCGAGATTAAATTCAACAAGATAATCGTTATAATATTTTTTCAAATCCTTGTTAACTTCAATATTAAAAGTAAGTTTATCTTCAACTTCCAAAGATTGAATATTTATAAATCCCGCTGCAGAATTTCCCATATAAATAGGAGAGGAGAGCCCATAAAAATTATATGAACCAATACTTCTGAATGGAAATTCATTACCGTCGTTTACCTGCATACCGTCAATAAAGATATAATCGCCATTAGCTTCAATTCCGTAATAAAACATACAGTCTCCTTTAAGGTAGTATGCAGATGGATTCAACATACTCAACGAATTAACTGTTTTAAATGGCATTTGCCTGATTTTGCCATATTTTAAAGGAAAAAGCTTTAATTCTGAATATTGTATATTTTCTGTAGAATCTGTTTTTGTGTCAGCTTGTGCATTTGTATTGTAGCTAATAGAAACAAACAGCAGAATAATAAGGAAGATTTTATTTTTCATATTATGTGAAATAAAGCTTGGTTAAATGATTAACAAATATAAAAGATTTTAATATAAATCGATGAAGCATTAACATTAAATGCATTTAAATTAATTATTATGAACGCATTTACACATCTTGTGAAATCAATTACAGTTTTAGAAATCATTTAGCGATAAGCACAACAGCATAAGCTGAAATCCCTTCTTCTCTGCCTTCAAAGCCTAACATTTCGGTAGTGGTTGCTTTAATTGAAATATCTCCTTCGCTGATCTGCATGGTTTTAGCAAGGACATTTTTCATTTCAGGGATGTATTCTGAGAGCTTTGGTTTTTGCAGGCAAATTGTTGTATCAATATTATTAATTGAATAGCCGTTTTCGGTAAGCAGGCTAACAACTTTTTTCAGTAATATCTTGCTGTCAATATTTTTGAATTCAGGGGATTTATCAGGGAAAAAGAAACCTATATCGCGTAAAGCGGCAGCACCTAATAAGGCATCGCAAATTGCATGTATTAAAACATCAGCATCAGAGTATCCGACTGCACCTTTTGTATGTGGAATTTTAATACCACCAATCAGAAAATCCTGATTATTTTCAAGCTTGTGAACATCAAAGCCAAATCCAACTCGTATCATTATACTATTATCCTGTAAAACTTTTTTTTTGTAAAGTATTGTTTTTTGATTATCAGTCTCCAGTCTCCAGTCTCCAGTCATCAGTCATCAGTCTTCAGTCTGTCAGTTCTCAGTCTATTAATTGCCGACTGCCGATTGCCGACTGCTAACTTTTTATTAACTATCACTTAAACTAATTTGCTTGTAGCTATGCTCATCTATATTAATATCAGAAAAAATATGCTGTTAATCAAGGAATTATGTAATTTATTCCTTATTTTGCCCTTTAAATCCTTCAAAATTAAATAATAATGAAAAGCGGAGGGTGTTTTCAAGTGGGTTGTGTTGTTCAAGAGGAATTAAATATGAAAAGTCCAAACCAAACACATTATATCTTAAGCCGGCTCCTACAGTAAAGAACTTTCTGTTTCCTTTGGTTTTATCTTCATAGAAAAATCCGGCACGAAGTGCAAATTGTTTATCGTACCAGTATTCGGCACCAATTGCAAAACTAAATTCACTCATTTCTTCGCTAAACCCTCCAGGTGCATCATAAAATGACTGTACCATTCCGGTAACAACTGATACATCAGGGTCTTTTCCTTTTAAAATTATTGGCTTACCTGTGGATGGGTCAACTACTTGTTGACCTGTGGAATCATCAACTTCATAAATCGGAGGTGTAGGTACGAGTAATTTATTTACATCTACCATGAATGAGAGCGTATTATATTCATCAATATCAAGAGTAAGTGACGGACCGAAACGTAAATTTGTTGGTATGAAATCTCTAATAGCATTATCAGTATAAGAAATTTTTGCACCAATGTTTGAAATATTTATACCCCAGGCAAAAATTCCATCTAATTTTGCCATTGTAATTTCTTTTTGCCAGTAAACAGAAACGTCAGCAGCAATAGAAGTTCCTGCATGTGTTTCATGTCCTTGAACAAACTGCCCTTGTGTAAGGTTGGAATATATAAACCGTGCTGCAACAGCACCTGACAGATTATTAGATAATTTTCTGGAATATGTTCCATCAATTGAAAATTCATTTGGTCTGTAAGTACCTAAACTATTTCCCATTTCATCTGTAAAAGTAATATCTCCCAAAGAAAAATACAATAAAGTGGCAGCAACTGCCTGACGGTCATCTATACGTTTATAGAATCCTAAATATGCTAAGTTTATATCGTTAACCAACTTTCTTAACCAGGGGCTGTAAGAAACTGAAAATCCCATATCTTTTTCAATAAAGGCATATTTTGCAGGATTCCAGTGCATGGAATTTGCGTCCGGTGTTGAAGAAACACCTGCATCGCCCATAGCTCCGCTTCGTGCATCAGGAGCAATCATCAAGAATGGAACTGCTGTTGTTATTGTATTAATTGATTCCTGTCCTAACCATTCGTTTGTATTTTGAGTATAACAATTTAATAATATTACATTCAAAATAATAATCATTACTAATCTTAACTTCATAATTTAATTTCTAAAAATTTATAAAAGAGTGCAAAATTAACGAAAAATTATTTATTATATTGTTTATTTAATAATTACTAATTTTTGTGATTGTTCGGTAATTATATTTTCATTTTCTTTTACTAAAAGTTTGTAAATATAAAATCCACTGTCAACTTTGCTTCCGTTATCATCCAAGCCATTCCAGTAAACCGGCTCAATGTTTTTTCCATCAGAACCGGATTTTTGTGTTAGTGTTTTTAAAAGTTTGCCTTCAATGGAAAATATTTGTATTTGTATATCAAGTTGCTCACCGGGTTTATTATGTTTAAATGTAAACCATGTTCCTGTAGAAAAAGGATTCGGATAGTTTAGCACATTATTAATTGCAAGTTTTGCCGATTTGTTAACAAAAAATTCAATACGGGCTACTGATGAATTATTATATACATCCCATGCTTTTAGTTGTAAAGTATGTAAACCATCCTCCAAATCTGAAAGAAGATATTTTATTTCACCTTTTTGATAAGAATCAATACAGGGTTCATAATAATCATTTAAAACAATTGAATGGCAATAATTTTCATCTAATACTGCAACAATATCGTGTCCAATACCATTGCTAAAGTAATTAATGCCCTGTTGGTCACTTATATAAGCTAATAACAATGGACTTTCATTTGTAATATCGCCGGAAACAAAGTTTTTATCATTTAAATAAAGTTCAATTTCCGGTCCTGTAAAATCAGGTGTTGCATTTTCATCAACTCCTCCAATAGTAATTTCTTCAAATCCGTTTGCATCAACATAGTTAATAGTATCCCTGGCATAAAAACTTATTTTACCCAGCCCGAAATTGTAGGCAATATCCTTGGGAACAACAAAGCTAAAAGAAAACTCACCGTTTATCACACTATATTTACCTTTATAAATAATATTGTTTTGAGTATAAAAAACATTTGGTTGACTATTAACATCATTGCCTAAGGTTGAATTTTTTACAGGTTTATCAAAAATTTTGGGGAAAATATAACCGTTAAAATCAGTGCATTTATTACCATAATCATCGTGAACAATACCGCTGATTGAAATTTTTGACATTGCCATGAGTGTGTCGGATGGTGATTTAATTCCCTGATTATTAATTGAAGTGGTTGAAATGTTATATTGAGGATATGCAATTTGAAGTGCAGGATCACCTAATAAAACAAAGTTTTTTGAATTTATGTTTGAAGGTGTTTTTGATATTCTAACTAAATCTCCGAGCCTGGGGTATTCACCATCAATTTTTTCAAATGCATTTTGATAGAATTTTTTATTGAGGTTAAAATTTGATTGGGCATAAGAAACTCTTGTTGTTGTAAACAATGCAATGCCACCTCCATCAGGATTTAAAAAGACAAGCTCACCGGCAGAAGTTAGTTCCGGATTATCAAATCTGCTGAAAGCACATGTAGCGGTAATAAAAACAGGTAAATTATATTTGTTGTTCCAGCTATTGATTGTAGTTATATCAAGAACCGTTTCACTTGACCACCCTAATTCTCCACCATGTCCGGTATAATTTATAATTAATGCACCTTTTTTTACGGTTTCATAAATTTCCTGATTAGCGTCTGGATAACGTTTTCCGCTCGATGTGGAAATTTGTGTATATGCATCTAAGTATATTTTTTTCAGGTTATATGATTTATAAGAAGTATCAACGATACATGCCAGTTTTTCTGCTTGCCTGAAATGGAGGTTGTTATCTTCATCATCTGCAACAAAACAAATTAAATTTCGCCAATCAGCATAAGTAGAATCTTTTTTAGCAGTATAGTTCTTTACTTTATTTATGGCATTTTCAGCCTGTTCAATAGAATGAACCGGAAAACGCCCGATACCGATATCAACAGTTCCGCCTGCATCATAACCTTCATTATAATCAAGCAAACCAAAAAAATCATCCGTAACATAAGAGATTGTTGTCCTTAATGATTCTTCAGACTGGAATACAGGAACAAAATTATTGTTTCCGGGAATTCTGTCTTTTGGATCATACGAGCCATCACCGAAAAGCAAAAGATATTTTGGTATTTGCATTGGTCCTGCATTGTCGTATAGTAATTTAATAAAATCACGTATTGCAGATATGTCCTGTACGCCAGAAGAAAACTCATTATATATCTGTTGAACAGTAACTACAATAACCGACAGATTATCTATGCTTTGGTGTAAATTTGCCAGTTCACAAGCTTGTGATATAAACAAGGGATTGGTAACAATAACCATATCAATTGGTTCTAATCCATGAAGATTTTGGTTTTCAACCTTTTCAATAAATTCGGTGGAAAAAAATAATGTATTATCCCATGCTAAGAATTCTCTCAATGAATCAGTTGGCACTGTAAAATATAAGTTTGTACCGGTAATTTCCGCTTCAATTTGTTTTATGTTAAATTTATCTGTTACATCCCATATCTTCATTTCAGAGTTTGCATTTGACAGGTTAAATTCCGTAATATTTCCTTCTCCTATTGAGGATAACTCCCTAAAAGCCAATTGCTCACCGTTAAATATCAAATGCCTTTTCAAATTAAGTTCAAGAAAATCTAACCAAGTAATAGATGTTGGAGATGGTGAATTGTATTTAATAGTTATATTTAAATCCGGTTGATTATGAATAAAAATAATATTTTTATCAATACTTAACGCGTATGTTGATCCCCCTGTGTTGAATGCAGGCAACTCAACAGAGGCAATTTCATTATTGTTTGCATAAACAGTAAAATTGCTTATCTCTTCCGATCTTACAACATAATTGAATTTCATCTGAACGTCAGACTCTGTGTCAATGTTTGGAAACTCAAATGGAAAATCGTATGAGAATTCGTTTTCAAATGATTCGCCAAACCATTCCTTTCCTGATTTTAATAAATTAACATAATCATTTTCATGTAAACCATAATCGTGAAATTTTGATACAAAATTTGTAGGCTCCAGTCCTGGTGAGGGATTAAAACTTATTCGTTTTCCTTCACCCAAATTTGTTGAAATAAAATAACATGTGTGGTTGGAATATAAATTTACCTTATGTTCAAAAATCTGTTTAAACACATTAAATTTCCATGTTACAGCAGATTCTCCGTAAAACAATATGTAGTCGTTTTGATCAAAACTTCCGTCTTCTTCACCAACAATTTCAATTGCATTTTCCAATAAGTCATCATATCTTGGCTGCATATTTCTTTCAGGAACCATCCCATTACCATTTCCGTATATTCTGATATTGCGTGGGTCAATATTATCAACATCTATGCCCATCTCAACCATATCGCTGTATGTAATTTTATGAATTCCTTTATTTGTCACTTTAATTCTATACCAATCGCCTGATGATAATACTGAGTTTTCAACGTAAGTTCTCCGGTAAGTTTGTTTTTCGGATTTACCCGTAATTTTATAGTCAATATCAAATGAAATCAGTTTTTCATATTTCCCTGAAGTTGAATTTTTTCTAATGGGTACAAATGAAATTAAAGCATAAGGCTTTTTCTTTTCAATAACCAAAGATGAATTTATTATTATGCTGTCGGGGATGTTTTCAATATCATTTATTTTTTCAATAATATTTTCATCAAAAATTTCAAATACTTTATTTTTCAGGATA
>CAZREZ010000103.1:0-9334 GCA_964599115.1 uncultured Bacteroidales bacterium | reverse complement strand
CCTGCCGTTTACAAAATCATTGGCAATTTGGATTTTTATCTTTTCAGGTTTTTGAGAAGCAATGTCAAAATTATAGATATAGCCTCCATTTTCATAAATTATTGAATTATTTCCTAATGACGGAAATTTTATATCATACTTAGTATAGTTAGTTAGTTTTTTGGTCTCTTCGGTTTTTAAATTATAAGAAAACAGATTCATGGTTCTGTCGCGATCCGATAAGAAATAAATATAATCGCCATGCCACATCGGGAAAATATTCTGAAAATCATTATTTGTTATATTTTCAACTTTTTTTGTTTTAAAATCATAAATCCAGATATCATCAGCCATTCCGCCTTTGTAATATTTCCATGTTCTGAACTCACGAAAAACACGATTATAAGCCAATTTTGTTTTATCGGGCGAATAGCTGCAAAAACCACCGCAAGGCAAAGGAATTTCTTCTGATAATCCACCTTGAGTTGAAACAATAAATAACTGACCTTTAAAAGAATTAAAAGATTTTTTGCGTGAGCGGTAAACAATATTATCATCATCTTTCCAACACATTACAATATTGTTAGGTCCCATTCTGTCTGAAATATCATCCCTTCCAATTGTGGCTGTATAAGTCAGTCTTTCAGGAATGCCACCTTGAGCAGGCATCAGATAAACTTCGGTATTTCCATCATACTGACCTGTAAAAGCAATGGATTTACCATCAGGAGAGAACCTTGCAAACATTTCATAACCATCGTCATTAGTAAGCTTACGGGCAATCCCACCTGCCTTTGAAACAGTATAAATATCACCTGCATAGGAAAATACCACCTGATCGCCATGAATTGCAGGAAACCGGATTAACCGTGCTTCTTCCTGGGCATACATCAACATCTGGAAAACTAAAACTGAAACTAAAACTGCTAAAAATTTTTTCATAATTATTTGATTTTTTATTAATTTATAATTTATTATAATAAGTTTACGAAACTAAGCTATTTTTTAACAAGTTGCAAAATAAATTCATCTATTTCCTGGCTGAAGCGTTGATTTTAGTTTTTAAATAAACATTCTTTTCATTCCAATATAATGCCACAAAACATATAAATGTTGTAATCAATAATATAAGCTAACATTTTATTTCAATATAAATAAATAGTGTCCAAATACGAATACTATTTGTACGATTTCGAACAGAATGAAAGAGTCTCCTGTTTTCCGCATTGAGACACCTTAAACACAAATATTTATAAAGTTTTTAATTGTTCTTTTGGCTTGAACCAAGAGATTCTAAGAGAATTCTAAAATGTCAAGCTGGTTATGTGAAGTATAGACCTATTAAAAAGCAACGGTCATAAGGAAAAATGAAAAGTGACAGGAAAAATCATACTGCTACCTGTAGGTCCAAACCTGATAGATAACTGTCAGGTTTCAAGGTTCTATTTCTTTATAACCTTTACCGACTCTTTTATTTTATCATTAATGAAAAGGTTAATTATGTAATTCCCTGCCGGTAATTTCCTTCTATAATCATCAGTCCCATCCCAGTAAAATTTACCGCTTCCGGGCAGTTGCCGAACATCCATAAGTGTGCTTACTTTCCTGCCGTTTATATCATAAACATCTATTATAATATGCCCGCTTTCTTTTGTGATATAACTTATGTATGTTCCGTAATTAAATGGATTTGGTGCAGTTTTTAATAATTTTGAATTTTGAATTTTAAATTTTCGATTATAGTAGTCAAGTCCTACCCAAGGACCGTATTCATAAGCTCCCATATCTACAAAACCATCCCAAACACGTGGATTTCCAAGAATATCTGTTTCCGGCAGCACGACACCTTCCGGCAGGTCAAGTGTGCCGGCATCTACGCATGGGGAGCCGGCAGTTAGCATATAAGGATAAAATCCGGTTGTATCCCACAATGGATCGGTATCTATGTTGGTGTAATCATAGTAAACATTATTATACGGTGATAAAATCCTAATGCCTTCTTCACCGCCTTGTACCAATGAATTATAAATATTTAAATCGCAATCTCCGTAATTATCGGTAAACATATAAATTTCTGCAGGAAAATTATTATACAATATTGAGTTGTAAATATGTAGTTTTGAACTGTATGTAATTCCTATGTTAGCCCCTAGTGAATTATCAGAAGTATTACCTCCAAATGTACAGTTTGTTATAAATGCCTGTCCACCAGAACCAACGCTAATTGAATTCGCACCAGCCCAAATATAATCTATTGTATGATTTCGTGTAAAAACACAATTATTAAAATAAGCTGTCATTGAATCAGGGTAACTGACTTGACACAAAATAGCTGCTCCACCACCAAAACCTTCTTCCGGGTTACTGTAATCAGGATAATTTTCAATAAAACGACAATTAACTAATCTTACTGTATCTGAAAAATTATCTGTAATACTATTTGTTCCTGCCCTAAAAGCTTTCCCGCCAATATTATTTATAAAATCTACATTTTTAAATATAACATTATTCGATTGCCTAACTTTTACACAACTAGTGATTCCACCAGTATTTTCTACAAACAATAGATTTTCAAATATTGAAGAATGATTTTCAAAAAGCATTACTGCACCATAACCATAAGGGCTATTAATATCACCATTACCATTTCTAAAAGTTATATCACTTATTTTGTAATTATCAGCATACACAATCCCATTTAAGAGATATATTTCATTTTCAGCATCAATAATAGTTGAATCGCAATTTTCGCCTTGTATCGAAACATTTTTTTTTAAACTTAAAGGAAATTTTTCGCCTGTTGAAAATGAATATATTCCATTACTAACATGTATAGTATCTGGCTGAATACTATCTGAAGACATTTTTAATAATGCAAAACTTATATCTTTTAATGGCTCATCAGCTGAAAGACCACTATTTTGGTTATTTCCGTTGGGATTAACAAATAAATCCTGAGTATCTGATTGAATTTTTCCTGCATTAATTTCATAAGTAATATCATCTTTCGGATATCCATATCCTTCTACTGAAAACAGATAATAATAATCAGGACATATAACGGTAAATGTATCAATAATTACATGAATTGGCGGTCCGATCGCTTTAAAAATATCTGTACCTAATGATGCATAGTTTATATAAATATTGCATAAGTTAAGTGAATCAAATTCGATGCTACTATCTAATGCATAAATTCCTCCTCCTTTTTTATAAGCATGATTATATTTAATTGTAATATTTGAAATAAAGACATTTGATTCTTCACTGTAAATTCCACCTCCATTTCCGGTTACTTTATTGTTCTGAATAATGCAATTATATATCCTGGAATCAGCCCTTTCTATAGATAATCCACCACCACTTATATATCCATGATATGATCCACTACCATTCTTTAAAGTAAAACCATTAATTATACTTATACCCTGACAATCGTTAAGTTTAATACAACTCCCTGTTTGAGTTCCATTTATTACAGTTTGGTTTACATAAGCCAAATCACCAGTAGTTAATGTTAAACTACCAATCGTAATATTTTTTTCTTCACATGAAACATTTTCAATGTAAGTTCCCGACCAGACCAGTATCGTATCTCCATCAACAGCAGCATTAACAGCATCTTGTATTATTGTATAATCACCAGTACCGTCTTGTTTGACGGTAATGATTTGCCCTCTCGCTATGAAGCCACATCCAAGGATTAGAAATAACAATAATATTTTTATTGTTTGCATGGTATTTTAAATTTGAAGATAGCGCCCTTCGTCTTCGCTCAGGGTGACAATACAATACTGTCATACCGAGCGTAGACGAGGTACGCTTCGTCTTCGCTTAGGATTACTGATATATTGAATTATTGATAAAGCATTATGATTTTCAATTATTTAACAATAACTATTTTCGTCTGTGCATAGTTTGTCCCTGCCTTGAGTTTAAGAATATAAACACCATTGGGCAATGGCTTTCCATTGCTGTCTGTACCTGTCCAATTTATGTGGTATGTTCCAGCTTTACTCACACCTTCCTGTAATATGTTTAATGGCTTACCATATAAATCGTAAACCCCGATTTGCAACATACATTCCTGTTGAACAGTAAATTTTATTGTAACTTTATTCTTAAAAGGGTTTGGGGCACAACTTATACTTACAGGATTGCTCTCAGTCTCATTTGTGATTTTTCCTGTTTTAAATGAAATTAAGTAATAATCCTGTTTTTCACCTGTTTTGATAGTTCGTTTTTCCCAGGTTCCCGTTTGTATATTATTTACAAAGTATTCGTGAATTGGTGGATTATATGCTTTTGAGCTTCCGAAATATTTCTCAAAAGTAACACTATCGCCGGGCTGCCCATCCATGTATGCCCGCAACATCACAATCGAATCATCCGTTAATACTGTATTGGCACCAATACAACTATCATTAATAAAAGCACCTATCTCAAGCAAATTGTCTACGGTGTCAAGTTCAATAATCATAGGTGTATAATCTGCTTTTTCTTCATAGCTGTAATATTCAGGTGCAGCTCGTGGCTCGTCATTAGAAAGATTTCCTGAATAATTCCATTGAAAAGAAAAGTTAGAATAAGTATTTAAAATAAGCATATCGCCATATTTAACATTGTGCACTTCATTATCCCAAATCCAACATCCACCCTGATTATTAGCGTTTCTTGCACAAGGTATGGTATATACACAGGTCCAGTCCTGTGCTTTTATCATGTAAATATCGTCAATTACATCAGCCAGGGCATCAAAAACATCTTGTTCCTGATATAAGAAGTAGCCCACCCAATTGTCTTTTTCAGTATAAAGCTGAATGGATGTTTCAGGGTCAAGAACATTACCTTTTAAGTGAAGCCATTTGTCTCCATAATATTGAGGATCATAATCTAGTTTTAGTTTATAGCCAAGTGTGCTTTGGATGTCAGATAAATCTCCTGATGGTTGCCAAATACCTTCATCAAAAATATTATATTTAATAAGATCACCATTCGGTGGAAGATTTTCTAATTCACTTCCATATTCATAATCACTCGGGTCTATTTTTTCTCCATTTACTCCATATAGTACTTCATGAACAGTAGGGTCGCCTTGAGAACGGTTAAGGCGGGGGAAGGATAGCCATGCCCATTCGCCGTTGTTTAACAGAAGGGCTTCATTTGTTTCAAAAAACACTTTACTTATACAACTATGGCCGCCGTTTGGTAAATAAATAGCAGTATCATAAGGATCTATGTATGGTGTGGTGATGTTGTAAAAATAATAATGATAGTCATTATTATGATCTAGTTCAGGATAAAAGCTTGTTACTCCAAGATCAATATAATTAATATTCTGGTTTTGGGCGCCTGGATCATAATCAAAGTTTAATAAGCGAACCTGAGTATCTCCTAATTTTTCATCGTCAATTTTATTATATATATAGACTTTACCATCATATGGATTTGAAAAGATTGATGATGCCTGTCCGTCATAATGAGCAATTTCTTCGAAATTAATATTATTGTCTTCATAAAATATTTTATCAATCCGTATCATTCTATCCATATTATTATTAACAGGACAATATTCGAAAGGATCTTTAATATCCTCAAATGCGAAAAGCATATCATGTTCCGGACTATAGGTAATATCATTATAGGATTGAGCAAAACCGACTGTAGGATCAAGTGCATCAGTCAAATTATTATAAACATAGAATTTCTTACCAATTATAAACATTTTGCTATCATACTGGGATGTGATTTCCGGATTACCAATATCCGGGCAAATAATTTTTCCCGGGTATTCTAATTGGTCAGTAGTTATCTGATTATCATCAAATTTAATCAGAAATCCAATGTTATTCGTTCCTTGATTTGGATCTGGGTACTCAAACATACTATTCGGAACTGTATTATATGGGTCAAGGTTTATTTCAGTAGGATGAATAGTAGCATATACCTTTTGGTTATAGTGATTATAACAAAAATGTGCTGAGTAAAATTCAAATTCATCATCGTTGTTTGGTAAATTTGTTATATTAAATGTCTGTATTAAAGAATAATCATTTGCATCATAAATAAATACTTTTGGTTCAACGGTAGGGTCATTGCGCATATTTGTCATCACATATAACTTTTCGTTTGGGGCAATGAACATCCTTTTGGCATATTGTGTATTCGTAAGTAAAATTGTAGAGTTCCAGGAATTATTTTGATCGGTATTAAACACTTTTATTTTTGCCGATAGTCCAACAGGTCCAAAATCTGCATTCTCTGAAACAAGAAACTGATCCGTATATGTATTATAAATACAATCCCCAATTGAGGTTTCAATTTCATGTTCAGGATTTGATTGTTGATCATTAATATTTACTAATGATCCATCACCGTATATATATAAACCTGTATTATAAGCATTAAGCTTATTATAGAAATAAAGTTTGCTTCCATCGGTATTGGCAGTGATATGGTAAACCGGATAACCGGTACGGATGCTTTCAAGGTGGATATAATTGTTATTATTATCATAATCAAAAACCTCAATTCCATTTGCAACTGTATTAATAATAAAACTCTTACCCCCTGCTATTACACTGTTCATAAAAAAATTATTTTCGCCACTTAATTTTTGATTAAATGTATATTCCATTCCATTATAATGAAGTTTAACAATTTCGTCTTTTTTACTTACCAATGCTGTATTAGAGTTGACTTTAAGTAATTTAAACGATGAATTAATATCATAATCATCTGATGTATTAATTGAGTTATCAGTACTAAAAGTAAAAGGTGTGCTTGGCACAAATATGGAACCATTATAATTAAAAACAGCGATATCTGTACCATAGTTATCTGAATCTGGTATCTCTTCATTATCCGGAGCATAACTTAAAAGAAGATCATTGCTTCCTGTAAGGAATAATGCATCAAGAATTCTTTTACTCGGAGAATCAATAATATCATGTTGTATAGGAGGAGAATTTGTATGATTACCATCTATGACACAAAATTTGGGATCTGAAAGAGAGGCATCTGGATACCTGTATGGAAATACAATTATCTTGTGTAATCCATTATTGTTAATATATAGCATTTTGCCCAATTTATAATAATTTGTACTTGGATCCGGGTTAGGTATTACAATTCTTTCAATTAATTCAACTTCATTTGAACCATTGGGTGTTATTTCCCATGCTTCAATTATTCCGTCATTTTCTCCTAATCTTGTGATATAATAAAAATTTCCTGGTTCAGTATTGAATACAAAGTCGTTAATCTGATCAGTATAAGGATCATCATCATCGTTAATTTCTGAGTAATATAAATTTATATAATCATCATGATTGGGTTGGTAATTATTATCAATATCATATATACCAAAAAATGATGTTCTGTAATGGAAATTACCGGTACAATTAATTGTCGGGTCGAGATTTTTACCGGATACTAGTAAAAATAAGCGATTATTATTGTTATCATACTTAATAATTACCCTGCCATTTTGTTTTTGAAAAAGATCTTCCAGAGTTTGAGTTTCATCAACGTAAGGTGTAATATCCCATGTTCCTGAGATGTTATCAGTATTAATAGCCAGAATATGCAAATTGGGAGTAATAGCATATAATATTTCATCTAGTCCATTATTGTTTACTGTCATTATATTTATATCATTTACATGCAATCTTGGATTAAAATATATAGGATTAAATTTTCCGTACTGTCCTAATGGGATTTCTCCTGAATATTCATGGGTAGTAGCATTGTAAACTAAAATCTTATCACTGGAATATACAAACATTTTTCCGTTGGCATATATAATGTCATATACCATTGTTCCTCCCGTAAACCCAGTAGATATATCACCTGAAGGTAGATTAATGGTAATCGGTTGAGCATTTGTAAAACAAAAGCTAAAGATAAAAAGAAACATAAGAAATAACTTATAGCTCATTTTATTTTGCTTTAGCTTTGAATTTTGTTTTTGTTTTTTCATGGTTTTATATTTTTAATAAATTATTATTTTACTGATTATAATATTTTGGTCAATATTTAGTTCCAGAAAATGTATCCCTGATGTATTTCCTGAAATGATAATCTGAATCTGCCTGTTTCTTATCGATGAAATCTGGAAATCAATTTCCTTACCGTGTATGTCTATGATCCTGATATTATTTATATTATAATCGTTTTTCAGGTTAATATTGAAAAGTCCTGAGTTGGGATTTGGGTATACCTGTGCGTAATTGTCAAATAATAATTCATTAATACTAAACGGTTCTGCTGAGACTTCACTTATAACAGAAACGCCATTTACTGCATATTTACCATCAGCATTGGGGAATTGCTGGTTGTACTGGACAATTAAATGAAACTCTTTGTTGTTTCCTTCCTGGTAAAGCCTGAAATACATTTCTTCCCCTGCAATAAAACCCTCAATTTCACTTTCTGATAATTCATCATCTGCAAAGGCTGTTAAAATTGTATAATTTAAAGCCGTATCATATACAGCTGTTCCAACACACAAACCATCAGGTGTAAATGCACCAATAGGATCCCCCTGCATAATTCCGCTTATGCTTTGCAAATCTGAATTGTTGAATGCAGTCAAGTGGGAAAAACCGGTTTTAGTCACATCATTCCACGGGTATTCAATCGTTTTTTCCTTTCTTGCTGGTTTATCAGTAATGTAATTGTAATCCCAGAATGTAAAACTACATGCTTCATTCACTTTAATAAAGTATGTTTTATCCTTTCTTAATAAATAGAGGTTTCCTTCAAAACCGGACCACCATAATTCTTCTCCTCCAATCTCTTTAATGATGTTAAATGAACTACCCAGTGAGTCGGTTAAATAAACTCTGTAGAAATCATTTGTGCTTAATACAGGCAATAGATTCCAGCCATTGTGCTCCATATTGAACTCGACTGTTTTGTTTCTTACCTCCAGGCCATAAAACTCAACCGAATCATGTACAGACATACGCGCAATATAACCTGAATGTGTATCCCAGTTTTCGATGGTATTTATTCCCATTTGAGGGATGTAAAACTGGTTGAAATTGCGAAGGAAAATAAAATGGTCCTGGATAAGTTCAAAAAGATAAAATACTGAGGTGTAGTCAGGAATCACATAACTTGAAATCCCCGTGTAACCTGCAGGCAAATCAACAAATTGAGTTATTGGCATTATTGGATCATCTCTGAATATTTCTATTGCATATGTGTAGTCAGCATCACCAACAGTAACTTTGGCAGTTACAATATTCTGAAAATTAGGCAAATATATTTCTTCTGCGTTAAATTTGCCATCTACTACAGGGTAAGATTTACCATTTACCTGAACCTCATTGATCAGTTCATTTTCACA
>CAZREZ010000102.1:0-9395 GCA_964599115.1 uncultured Bacteroidales bacterium | reverse complement strand
TTGCGATTGCCATATATCAATCAGCTCTTTTTCTTCAACATTTCCAAATAAATATAATCTATTGTTTACACAGATGGTTAAAAAATATATCCCATTGTCAGAATAATCCCAATTGGGCATTCTGTGTGATTCAACGCGATATTTGTTTTTGTATTTTGTCATCTTTTTTCTACTGTTGAGATGTGTCACCGTGCGTCTTTTTTTGAGATACACTGCCTATATCATAATGAAACGCATGCTGACTTGTTGAGACGTACAGCCGTGCGTCTCTATTATCTGGAAGACCTTTTATCACTACCTGGTTGATAATTGCTGTTTTTTTAAATTTGTATTATATGGAAAATTCTTTATATTGTTAATTTTACGAAACAAATATAAAAAAATAAATTTTTATTAAAAACTGTCTTCCGTATTAAGTGGTTACACGAGTTTTCATATTTTATTTTCCAGATAGTTTTTCCTTTTAGCGTTTGGAAATTTTTCTATGGCATAGCGTAGCATTGTGCGGGGCATATTTTTGTAATGCTTTTTTAAAAAGTCTTCTTCTGCCGAAATATCTCGTTTACCAATTTCTCTTAGCATCCAGCCAACTGCTTTATGAATTAAATCTTCGTTATCATTTAACAGGATTTCTGAAATATTTAGGGCATCTCGGAAATCATTTTTCTTTATAAAATAAAATGTTGATATAATAGAAATTCTTCTTTCCCACAGATTTTTTGATTTTGCCAAATTATAGATCGGTGTTTTATTTGTTTCCCAAAGGTATGAACCAACAATATGATGGGCTGAAGAATCAACAAGGTCCCAATTATTTATAAAACTTGTGTTGGAAAGATAAAGATCATATATTGCCTTTTTTCCTTGTGTGTCAGATTTTTGATAGAGATTTATTAGTATAAACAAAGATAATAGCCGTTCTTCATGAAATTGGGATTTGAGTAATAGGGTGGTTTCTTTGATTGAGATATCTTTGAATTCTCTTGCTAATTTCCGTAGCATAGGGACACGAATCCCTAAGAATTTATCACCTTCTCCATACTCGCCCTTAGCTGTTTTGAAATATTTTTGTGAATGCTCAGCTAATTGTTTATTGCTTAATTGTTTAAGCTTATTTTTAATTGTTGTAATTTTATTATTCATTATAATTTTTCCTACTAACGTATTATGTTTAACAATAATAATTTCTGATAATTAAACTATGACATTATTGAATATAATTCTAATATTGTCAGCCATAAAATCCACCAATTCTACTAAATATCAGCTTGGGTTGCCAGTCTACTTCATCTCCAAGAATCATACGAGGAGCTTCAGTCTCTTTTTGAAAATTATTAGCTAATAAAAATCTTGCTCCGTCTTTATTTTCTTCAGGCAATACAGTCTTACAATTTTTTTGACTATGCTTAAATTTAAGTAATTCAATTCCAGCTTTTACATCTTTGGCAATTATTAATCCTTCTCCTAACTCTGGTAAAAAATAACCATTAAGTTTTTGAGTATCTTTATCAATATATAACAAAGCTTTTGACATAAATTTTTCAAGCATTTGTTTTCTGTTCTCTCCAGATACCTTTTAATTTACACTCTCTTATTATCAAATTATTCATTTCATTTACTTAGCACCTTAGGTATTATTAAGCAACAAATATCCGTATAATACTCTTATTTGTAACAAAAAATTACAAAAAAATAATAAAAGTAAATGCAGCGATTTATTATGCGTTTTTCTTCCTGTTCCGAATGTACTTTGATATTATCCAGCCATAAACTGCTATGTTTACCACTACAACGAAACTTCCGAGTATTATCTGCACTTCGTGGGTGAGATTTGAAGGGTAAATAATTGGCAGGATATAGTGCTCAATGAATCCGCCGGTATATCCTGACTGGCCGCTGATATGCCTGAGTTGCTGTTCAAGTGGAGTAATAGGACAAAGCCAGCCCTGAAACTCAATAAGCGCTCCCCAAACAGCAGCAGGAACATGTAAGAAAATAACCCACCGCCATTTAAAAACCAAGAATCCACCAATTATTACGAAGCAGATAAATCCGAGGTGGATAACTACTAATAAATCTGCAGCTATACGAAATAACATGAAATAGTATTTATGTCAAATGTATGATGTCAAATGTATGATGTCAAATGTATGATGTCAAATGTATGATGTCAAATGTATGACGTCATGTATTAGCCTCCATAATTAATTGGACTAAATTACAAATTTAAATTTGTTAATTTAGCAAATTATTTCTTAGTAATTATTTAAAAATCCAAAAAAATGAGAAAAAAAATTGTAGCAGGTAACTGGAAAATGAACAAAACATTTTCAGAAGCTGATGATCTGATAAATGAAATTATTGAGTTAATCAGCGATATTAATTTGTATAATGTCGGAGTTGTTTTATGTCCGCCATTTGTGTATTTGGAGCTTGCGACAGATATAACCGAAGAAGCTGAAATAGCAGTTGGAGCACAAAATGTAAGCAATTATGAATTTGGTGCTTATACAGGTGAAATATCACCGCCTATGCTAAAATCAATGGATGTGGAATATTGTATTATAGGTCATTCGGAACGAAGAAAATATTTTAATGAATCCAGTAAATTACTTACCGAAAAAGTAAATATTGTGTTGAAAATTAATATTATTCCGATATTCTGTTGTGGTGAGCTTCTGCCCGAACGAGAGGCAAATAACCATTTTAATATTGTTGAAAAACAAATTACTGATGCTTTATGGCATTTGGATCCGGAACAATTTAAAAAAATAGTGTTAGCTTATGAGCCGGTATGGGCAATCGGAACAGGTGTTAATGCCACTCCTGAACAAGCCCAGGAAATGCATGCGTTTATCCGTGAAATTATTTCAAAAAAATATGGTGATGAAGTTGCAGAAAATACTACAATACTTTATGGTGGCAGTTGTAATTCGAAAAATGCAAGAGAACTTTTTGCTAATCCTGATGTTGATGGTGGACTGATTGGCGGAGCATCACTGAAAGCTGAAGAATTTGTTAAGATTATTGAGAGTTTTTAATGAATTATATCGAGACATATTGCCACAATATTCACTCAGAACAGTTACGTGAAATTTTAATTGCCCATTTAGTTAAAATTGGTTTTGAAAGTTTTGCTGAAGCTGATGATGGTGTTTATGCATATATTTCTGAAAAGGAATTTTCTGAAAAGGATATATCTGACGAAATTGAAAAGATTGCCGGTGACCTTAAAATTGGGTTTACTAAAAAAGTAATTATAGATAAAAACTGGAATGCATTATGGGAAAGTAGTTATGAGCCTGTTATTATTGCAGGAAAATGTTCGATAAGAGCACCATTTCATTCTCAGGTTAAAAATATTAATTATGATATTGTGATTGAACCAAAAATGTCGTTTGGTACTGCACATCACGAAACTACAGCAATGATGATTGAGATGCTTTTAAATGAAGATTTAAAAGGTAACAATATTTTGGATATGGGATGCGGTACAAGTGTTCTTGCAATACTTTGTTCGAAATTAGGAGCAGAAGAAATTATAGCTATTGATAACGATGAATGGGCTTATAAAAACAGTATTGAAAATATTAAAAGAAATAATATTTCAAATATTCATGTTTTTTCCGGTGACTCATCTTTATTGCAAAACAAGAATTTTGACAAAATAGTTGCCAATATTAATCGTAATGTTCTATTGCAGGATTTGCCTGTGTTCAGTAAATCTCTAAAAAATAAAGGTATTTTGCTAATTAGCGGATTCTATAAAAAGGATTTACCGGTATTAAAATCAACTGCAAAAAAAAATAACCTTAGATTTATTAAATACACTACAAAGAATAATTGGGCTGCTGCATGTTTCATCAGATAATAAAATTAAATATTTTAAGTTTTTTACTTGTAAACTTTTAATTTATAATGATCAGGATATATCGTTTACTTTTTATATTATTCTTAATTTTAATTTACGGATTGGTTTATTCTCAGGAGATTGAAAAGTTTTCAACAAAAGCTGATGAATATCTTATTGAGATTTCAACAATTTTACATTCAACTCAGAATAAAGTCTATCTGGAAAAAGCCGACAAGCTTCTTGCTGTATTTTCAGAAAGATGGAACCTGGGAAGATTTAACAAACTTCAAAAGCAAAAAATTTATGAAACTTCCAACCTGATGCTCAATAGGGAAATGAAAGGTTTTCCTCATTTTTACCAGTTTGTTTCCTGTTTGAATAATTTTGTCGGCATAAAACAGCCTCAAAAAAGTGTTATTGCCTGGTTAAAAAGTCTTGATGATCTGATAGGTCAAACTACTACAAAATATTTTATATCTTATCTTGAATTTACCGATAATTTATTTACATCTAATATATTATTTAATACAAGGTCAGTTTCATGGCATTTTAATAATGGAAATTTTTTCTTTGATTATGATTCCATACCTTCCATTAAGTTTAAATCACTTGATTTGGTTTGTGCAACAAAAAAAGACAGCTCAATTATTGAAAAAACAAAAGGTATTTATTTTCCTAATACAAATCAATGGTATGGAGAAAATGGTAAAGTTAGCTGGAGCAGAGTTGGATTTGACGAAAATAAGGTTTTTGTAAAACTCAGAAATTATGAAATAAATTTTAAAAATTCATTTTACTCGGCTGATTCCGTAACATTTTATAACAAACTTTTTTTTGATAAACCTTTGCTGGGGAATTTCAACGAGAAAGTATTATCCAGCCCTCCAAATAAAAGAACATCATATCCGCGATTTGATTCGTATTTTAAAAAATATCAGATAAATAATTTATTTGAAAATATTGATTTTGAAGGTGGCTTTTCAATGGAAGGTACTAAACTGATAGGGTCTGGAACCGACAAGCATTTTGCAGAATTAATATTTAAAAAAGATAATAAATATTTTGCAAAAATAAGGTCAAAAGCGATTGTAATTAAAGGAAATAAGATTTATTCTGGCAGGGCTGCAATTTCTATGTATTTTGAAAACGATTCAATTTATCATCCGGGTTTGCAAATGAAATATAATAATGAAAATAAGAAATTATCATTAATTCGTTCAAACAAAGGAATATCTAAAAGTCCGTTTTATGATTCGTATCATAAGCTGGATTTATATTGTGAAGCGATGAACTGGAAAATGAATGAGCTGTCAATTTTGTTTGAGATGGTCAGAGGCATCAGTAAAAAAAGTAAAGCATTATTTGAATCAGCCAATTATTATTCAGATTATGAGTTTTATCGCCTGCAGGGAATAGATGAGATTAATCCTTTGGATGTTGTAAAAAAATATTCTGAAAGCTATAATACTAACGTAATACAATTAAATATACTGGCTGATTATATGAAAAAGCCCAAAGAGCAGGTAAGTGCTATGTTGTTTAATCTGGCAGGAAAGGGTTTTTTAATTTACAACTCTGAAGAAAAAAAAGCAATTATAAAAAAGGAATTGTTTGATTTTTTAGATGCAAAAGCAGGTAAAATTGATTATGATGTAATTCGTTTTAATTCAACAACTACTTCCAAAAGCAATGCAGAACTTGATCTGCAAAATTTTAACATGACAATTAATGGTGTTTCTGAGGTGTTTCTGAGTGATTCACAGAAAGTTTATATTTATCCTGCAAATGAGGAAATAATTATAAAGAAGAACAGGGATTTTTCGTTTTCAGGAAGTGTGCATGCAGGTTTGTTTGATTTTTATGCTAAAGATTGTTCGTTTGAGTATGATACTTTCAGACTTAATCTCCCGACAATTGATTCCTTGAGTTTTAAGGTAAAAAGTAATACTAAAGATGAGTTGGGTAATTATCCCCTTGTAGACATAAAAAATGTTATTGCCGATCTTAGTGGAAACCTATTAATTGATCACCCTTTGAATAAATCAGGATTAAAATCAGTGCCTGAATATCCTGTTTTTAACAGTGTAAATGATGCTTATGTTTTTTATGATAAAAAGTCAATACACAATGGGGCTTATGTTCGTGATAAATTTTATTATCATGTTGATCCTTTTACAATTGACAGCCTGGATAATTTTACAACCGATGGATTAAAATTCAGCGGATATCTGGCATCTTCCGGAACTTTTCCTGAAATAGAAGAAGCATTGGTAGTTATGCCTGATTATTCGTTGGGTTTTGTTAATTTAATTCAGGAAAACGGTTATCCGGTATATGATGATAAAGGAACATTCTTTATAAAAATAACATTGAGTAATAATGGTTTAATTGGAAACGGAACTTTGAAATATTTAACTTCAACAACAATTTCGGATAATTTTACATTTTATCCGGATTCAATGAATACTCTTGCCAAAAGTTTTATTATTGATGAACAAATTGGCGAAGTAGAATTTCCTGTAGTAAGTGCTGATTCGGTTATACAAAAATGGCTTCCCGATACAAATTTAATGACTGTATCTGCAATAGAAAATCCTTTTATGATGTATGAAAATTCGGAATTTAGCGGTGAACTTGAACTTTCACCTTTTGGATTAAAAGGTAATGGGAAATTCAATTTTACGAACACTGAAATTGCTTCTGCTCTTTTTAATTTTAAACAACATTTATTATATGCCGATACTTCTAATTTTACACTTTTTACTGCTGAAACCTCTGAAATTGCTGTTTCAACACATATTTATAATACTCTTATTGATTTTCAGGAAAGAAAAGGCGAATTCAGGTCAAGTGGTGTAAGCTCGCTTGTTAATTTTCCATTCAATAAATATGTTTGTAATATGGACAAGATTGACTGGTATATGGATGAAGAAGAAATGTTGCTAACTAACAATATTGCACAACAGATTCCTGATATTGATAAAATGACCATGAAAGAATTGATGGATCTGGATTTATCCGGTTCTGAATTTATTTCAACTCGTCCTGACCATGATTCACTTGCATTTTATTCTGTTAAGGCAAAGTATGATATAAAAAATTATATTATTTATGCTGAAGATGTTAAAATAATAAAAACTGCCGATGCAGCGGTTTTCCCCGGTGATGGAATAATAAATATCATGCAAAATGCAGAAATGGAAACTTTAAAAGAAGCATTTATCATTACAGATACTGCTACTAAATTACATACAATTTATAATGCTGACGTTAACATTTTCTCAAGAAATAAATATCTCGCAAAAGGTTATTATGATTATGTTGATAGAAACGGAATGCCCCAGGAAATAGTACTGAATACTATAGCGGTGGATTCATTAGGTCAAACATTTGCCTTCGGAAACATCTCGGAAAATGCAATATTTTTTCTTAGTCCCGAATATTATTTTACAGGTAATATAAAATTAAAAGCAAAAGAAAAAAATCTGTTTTTCAATGGTGGTTATCAGCTTAATCAGGAGTGTTATTTTTCAGGAAATGATTGGGCTAAATTTAATGCATTGATAAAACCTGATGAAATATATTTACCTGTTCCTTCCGATTTAAAAGATATTGATAATTTGAATTTGCAATGCGGACTTTATTTCTCTAACCTTCAGTACCGTGTTTATCCGGCTTTGTTTACTAAAAAAGAAAATATTGCTGATACTGAGATTATTTCAGCATACGGTCTTTTAAATTTCGATAGTACAAAAAACGAATTTAAAATAAGTAATGCAGATCGTTTGAAAAATTCGCGATCAGAAGGGAATTTTTTAAGCTTATCAATCGAAAAATGTATTATTGACTGCAAAGGGCAAATTAATATAGGCTCTGATAATGGTTATATGAAAATGGAAAGCTTTGGTACGGTTGAATATATGATTATCCCTGATTCAACTAAATTAAAAGTTGTGATGTCGCTTGATTTCTTTTTTGATGAAAACGCCCTGAAGATGTTTTCCGACAGCCTTGAATTAGCTAATTTGAGGGGAGTTAACTTATCGGATAATAATTTTATAATGGCTTTAAATCATATTTTAGGAAAAGAATCTGCAATGGAACAAATTAATGAAATTAATTTATATGGTGCAGCAAAAAAACTTTCCCCCGAACTAATTCATACTTTGTTTTTTACAGAAGTTAATTTGATTTGGAATCCGGGTACTAAATCTTTTGTTTCATACGGACCTATTGGAATTGGAAATATAAATAAAAAACAGATTAATAAATATGTAAACGGGTTTATAGAAATTGTAAAACGAAGGACTGGCGATGGCATTAATATCTATCTTGAATTAAGTGAGAAAGAATGGTATTTCTTTAGTTACAGAAATAATATCATGCAGGCAATTTCGTCGAATTATGAATTTAATAACCTGATTAATGATTTAAATCCTGAAAGCCGCACGTTTATGGAAAAGGGTATGGATGACCAATATGAATTTGTAATTTCAACCCGAAGAAAAAGAATCGAATTTTTACGGAAAATGCAATAACTTTAAATAAATCTAAAATCTAAAATCTAAAATTATAAATGACCTTACAAATAATATTATTAATAATTCTTGCATATTTGATTGGTTCAATCCCAACATCGGTGTGGATAGGAAAGTGGTTTTATAAAGTTGATATAAGAACTAAAGGCAGCGGTAATGCCGGAGCAACAAATACAATAAGGGTTTTAGGCTGGTACGCAGGAATTCCAGTGCTGTTGTTTGATGTATTTAAAGGTTGGTTTGCTGTTTATATTGCAAACTTTATTTTAAGTGATGTTTTTACGGAGGATCAATTTATAAATATAAAAATTTTTCTTGCAGTTGCAGCTGTTATCGGGCATATTTTTCCTGTTTATGTTGGATTTAAAGGCGGTAAAGGAGTTGCAACATTACTTGGTGTGGGAATTGCCTTATTTTCATATTCAGTATTAGTAGCAGTGGGTGTTTTTGCTGTTGTTCTGGTAATTACACGTATTGTTTCCATTTCATCAATTATTGCATCAATATTTTTTCCATTTATTGTTGTGTTTGTTTTTAATGTAAATAATCTTTCTTTGATAATTATGTCGATTGCTGTAGCAGTTTTTATACCCTTAACACATTTAAAGAATATCAAAAGATTAATAAAAGGGGAGGAGTCAAGATTTGATTTTAAGAAAAAGACTTCTTGTTATACTAATGCGGAACAGAAATGAAAAATTTTATAGGTGTGTTCCGCACGCATAACTTCTTCTAAACAGCTATGTTTCGACCTGAATTTTTTCGGGATTAAGAATTAGTATAAAAAATAAAATTTAATTGTTAATAACTTTTTATACCTGAATGGATACAAAATTCATTCTATTAAAAAATTTTTAATATTTTTACATTTGAAATTAAAATAAAAATCCAGAAAATTTAAAAATATGAAATTTATTGTTTCAAGTTCATTATTACTAAAGAACTTACAGGCATTGAGTGGGGTATTAAATCCCAGTAATACATTACCGATTCTTGATGATTTT
>CAZREZ010000101.1:0-9417 GCA_964599115.1 uncultured Bacteroidales bacterium | reverse complement strand
CAAAATTAACAATAGTATTGTTATTATTAAAAAATAAAATTAATTTTGCATAAAATTTATGTTATAGATATGAATATTACAAAGTTTATAAAGGGAGTAGAAGAAGAATTTGAAGATTTGCAACGTGGATTTCTAAAACCTGAAAGCAATCTTAGAAAAAATTTTACTTGGGATTCGATCAACGCTTTGATATTTATTGCTCATGTTAATGTTGAATATGATGTTGAGATAAATGCACAAGAATTGATACAAGCGGAAACTTTCCAGGATCTTTATAATATTGTAGAATCTAAAGCCTTAAAAAACAAATAAATGGCAGTTTTCTCAATTCCTGATATAAAAATTTCAGGAATATCAGCCTGTGTTCCTGAAGATGAATATAATAACCATGATTATGATTGGATTTCCGAAAAAGACCGGGAAACTCTTATAAGAACTATTGGTGTAGAAAGGAAAAGATATGCTACACAGGGAACAACGACTTCGGACCTGTGTTTTACTGCTGCGAATAAATTATTAAATGATCTTAAATGGGATAAATCTGAGATTGACATATTGATATTTGTCTCTCAATCACGTGATTATATTATTCCTGCAACTGCAGGAATCCTTCAGGATAAGCTTGGCCTTCCTAAAACATGTATGGCATTTGATATTAGTCTCGGATGTTCGGGATATATTTATAGCTTATCTGTTATGGGAAGCCTTATGGCAACCGGAAGATTAAAAAAAGGATTACTGCTTGCAGGTGATATTTCTACCTTAAATACTTCTTATAAAGACAAAAGTGCTTTTCCTTTATTTGGGGATGCAGGAACAGCAACTGCGATAGAACTTAAAAATAATGTTTCTGAGATGATGTTTAATCTTCAGACTGATGGAAAAGGATATGAAGCAATAATTATACCTGATGGTGGAATAAGGAATTTTGTTAACAGGGACAGTTCATTCAATTATGAGGAAATTAGTGAAGGTATCTGCCGGAATAAGTTGAATATTGCACTGGATGGCATAGAAGTGTTCAATTTTTCGTTAAGGGAGGTAACACCAAACATCAAAAAAATCCTTAAGCAATTCTCTTTTTCATCTGAGGATATTGATTATTTTGTTTTTCATCAGGCGAATAAACTTATGAATGAAACAATACGAAAGCAATTAAAACTTCCCGAAGAAAAAGTTCCTTATTCTTTAAAGAATTACGGGAACACAAGTTCTGCCTCAATTCCTTTAACCATTGTAACTGAGCTCAATTATGAAGTCAGTCATAAAAAATTGAAATTATTACTTTCAGGATTTGGTGTTGGCCTTTCATGGGGAAGTGTTATTCTGGAAACTAAAAGTATTATTTGTCCTGAAATACTGATTCAAAATAAAACCGACTAATATGAATTTTTGTGATTTAATAGAAAAAACTATTCTCATTACCGGAGCATCTTCCGGAATTGGAAAACAAGCTGCAATAAGCATCACGAAACAAGGTGGCAAAGTAATTATTTCCGGACGGGACAAGAAAAAATTAGACAATTCTTTTGCAGAACTAAAAGGCACAGATAATCAATTAATCGTTGCTGATCTTAAAAGTGAAGCTCAAATTCAAAATTTGGTTGATATCATTCCTGAGCTGAATGGTATTGTTCATTGTGCCGGGATCATTGGTCCGACTCCGGCTAAATTTATCCAGCAGGAAAATATTGATAAGATATTCAGGATAAATTTTGAAGTTCCCGTATTATTAACTGCCAAAATTCTTAAGTTTAAAAAATTACTGAACAATTCTTCTATAGTTTTTATGTCAACAGTAGCAACAAAAAGTCCATACTTTGGAGGCTCATTATACAATAGTTCTAAATCAGCTATTGAAGCTTATTCCATGACACTTGCTCTTGAGCTGGTTAATAAAGGAATAAGATCGAATTGTATTTCACCGGGTCTGGTAAATACACCTCTTATTTCCGAACCGGCAAAAGAAGGTCAAATGGAAATTGTTGAAGATTCGCTTCAGCGATATTTAAAGAAATATCCAATGGGTATTGGAGAACCTGAAGATGTGGCTAATACTATTGTTTTTCTCTTGTCTGATGAGTCAAAATGGATATCCGGGACAAATATCACTATGGGTGGGATTATTCAGTAGTTATCTACAAATGAGTTCAATCCATTATTCAACAAAATATTTATCTTTACAAAAAAATTTTGAGATGAAAAATTTTTCAGTTGTAGTACCGGTTTATAATAGTGAGGACACACTTGAAGAACTATTTATTAGGATTAAGGGTGTTTTTGATGAGATGGGAAATAGTTTTGAGGTAATATTTGTTGAAGATGGAAGCATGGATAATAGCTGGAGTATCCTGAGTAAATTAAAGAAAAAGTATCCCAAATTAATCAAAGCCATTAAACTCAATAAAAATTTTGGACAACATAATGCAACAATGTGTGGTTTTGGTTTTGCGGAAGGTGATAAAATTATTACTATTGATGATGACCTGCAAAATCCACCTGAAGAAATCACAAAACTCGTTAATACTTTTCAGAAAAATGAATGTGATGTTGTTTATGGTATTTATACAAAAAAGCAGCACTCCATATCACGTAATATGCTAAGCAAAAGCATTAAAAAATCTTCTAAATTATTTCATAAAAGAATTGGTAAGGGATCCTCTTTTCGAATAATAAACCATAAGATAATAAAAAAGATATTGGAGCATAACCTGAATTTTATATTTATTGATGAGGTTTTGCAATGGTACACAGATAATATCTCCTTTATAGCTGTTGAACATCATAAACGCAGAAACAAAAAGTCAGGATATAGTTCGAGGAAACTTTTCGGGCTGGCGTCAAATCTTATGTATTATTATACAAGTATACCTTTAAAAATAATGGTTTACACAGGCTTAATAATTTCTGTATTAAGTTTTTTACTTGCTCTTAAATTTATACTCCAAAAAATATTTTATAATGTACCTCTCGGATATACATCATTGATTGTTGTTGTACTTTTTTCAACAAGCATTATTGTATTCAGTCTTGGAATAATTGGCGGCTATTTAAGCCGGATACATACGGTTCAAAATAAAAAACCTTCTTTTAATATTGAAAAGGTATTAGATTAACAGCAATATTTTAGTGAGATCCGACAGTTTTTCAGGATCCAATATTTTAAGGTAAATCTTTGCCGACAATAAAGAAAAACGGTTTATTTTTGAAATCTTTCATTTTTCCGGAATAAATCCTTTAAGTATCTTGTTCATATCCCATCTGGGTTTTCTTTTACCGAATGCCGTATTATGTCTTTCCATATTTGCAGCAAATGCCCAGGCTGCGGCTTTGGCATTTCTTGTTTCTTTAAGAGTCCTGAGCATTTTTTTATACACCACCTTTTCACTCCAGAGTTGGCTCCAGCATTCATTCATTGCATTAGTCAGTTCATCCGGTTTCATCAGTTTCGGTTTGTGTATTACTTCCAGAAAATGATAGTGTTCCCAGTCTTCAGGGAAATTTGTATAAAGTAAACGGTTTTCCTTTTCCAATCGCCCGAATAATCTGGTACCCGGTAATGGGGTTAATATAGTTGCCTGCATAGCATCTATACCTGATTGAATAGCATAATCAGTACGATTTTTTATATCTTCAAGTGAATCCGAATCAAGACCAAATACCAAAGCACCCAGCACGCTGATACCGTATTTATGTATCTTACTAAATATTTTTTCATAATTATCAATACCGATACTGATATTCATTTTTTTATTGGTTTCCTGAAGTTGGATTATTTTCTCGGATTCTATTCCGATTAGTATCATTTTGCATCCGCTTTCTGCAGCATATTTAAGAACATCTTCGTTTTCTGCAACATTCAGAGATGCCTGGCAATACCAGTCTTTTTTTATTCCACGGTCAATCATTCCCTTGAACAGACTAATAGCTCTTTCAGCAGAACTTTTTGTATATCCAATAATATTATCATCAACAAAAAAAAGATAATCATTACTTATGGTTTCAAGTTCGTCCAAAACTTCATTTACGGGCCGTTTCCTGTATTTACTGCCGTTAAAGATATGAACGGAACAAAAATCACAATTCATGGGGCAGCCCCTTGTAGTCTGGATATTTGCATAAATGTATCCGGGATGAAACAGCTCCCTGCAAGGGAAAACTGCTTCGTTCATGGGTAGTAATTCGCCATGATATTTCTTTTGGAAATTATTTTTTTGGAAATCTGACAGTACTTTCTTCCAGACACTTTCGGCTTCACCAATTACTATTGCATCAGCATGTTTTTCTGCCTCATCCGGCATCATAGAAACATGTATTCCTCCTAAAACAGTTTTAATTCCTTTGGCTCTGTATATTTTTGAAATTTCATAGGCTCTGTTGGCTGCCGAAGTCAAAGCTGTTAAACCAACCAGATCAGCCTCTTTATAATGAAACTCCTCGAAGTTTTCATCAAGAATTTCAACATCCCAATCAGCAGGAGTGAGACCGGCAATTATTCCAAGTCCAAGTGGTGGAGAAATTGTGCTTGTATCATATAATACGTCTTTTTTAGACTGATTAAGTGGGTTTATCAGTAATAATTTTTTATTTTTTTTACCTTCCAAATCTCAAATTTAAATTATTATACGATTGACAAAGGTAGCTATATTTATTAAAATCGGATTTGTTAATTATCTTGTATATTAATTATTACGAGAGTTATTTGATAAATATGTAGCTTTGTCGCTCATAAATTTTATTATGATCATTTCAAAAGGAAATATTATTTTTAAAAGATTAACCTCAGAAGATATTGAGCTTGTCAGAAAATGGAGAAATTCAACCCGGATTACCCGTACTATGATTTACAGGGAGCATATTACACGGGAGATGCAGAAAGAGTGGTTTATGTCGGTTGATAATAAATTTAACCTTTACTTTATAATTATACACAAGGGAAAGAAAATTGGTATGATTAACGGGAAAGATATTAACTGGGAGAAAAAAACAATGGAAACCGGTGTGTTTTTCTGGGATGAAAACACTCTGAAAGGTCATATACCTATTGTTTGTACGTTGGCTTTTGCTGAGTTGGGAATAATGGTATTTGGTTTGACTGCCTATGCGAAAATCCGTAAAGACAATTACAATGCTAAACGTTATAATAAATTTCTGGGTTTTGAGATTTGTGAAGATAATGAAGATCTTGAGTACCAGTTATATAGACTGAATGAAGAAAGTTATTTAAAAAAAGCAAAAATTCTCAGGAAGGCTTTTTTATTAATTGCCGGCAAAAGCCCCACAACAATGCACTTTAAAAAACCGGATTATGATTGCGGAATTGCACAACTAATTGAGAATAATATTCCGGTTTCTATTTTACAAAAGTCAGAAGATGTTGAAAATGGAAAAATCTTTAATTTCTAATATTTTATTAAAACTTCTCATCATATTTTGTCCAGATATAATCGCCTAATTTCCATGCTTCTTTAACAACCTCATCACCCCAGTTAATTGTATAATTAGTAAGAAATTCAATGGCTTTTTTTGGTTTTTTCTGATATAATTCTAATGCTTCGGTTTCAACACCTTTCTGGTCGTTAAATAATTGTTGTTGAATAGGTTTCCAGACATTCTCAACATCATAACGCATATCGCCCCAGCGCTGGCAAGCAAGAGTTCCTTGCCTGTTGAATGCCCACCATGCTGATTCGCGTGTATAGCCATTCGTTCTTCCAGAAGTTTTATATGTTTCAGGCAGATCAGTTACACCGCAGTAAACAGGAATGTAAACGGAAGTTGCCACATTATCCATAGCTATCCATGCAACTCCTCCGATAGCATCCGGTAGCCAATCACGGCATTGAATTATGGTAGCATACATTGTGTACCAGCGGGCAATACTTCTCTCGCCTCTCCAGCCCCAGCCCCCGTTAATCTTGAAAATCTTATTTTCATCATAAGGCATTTGCGGATTAGCCAATGGCGAAATAATTGTTTTTCCGTTTTCATCATTAACTGTAATATCTTTGATCATATTAAAAGGAGTATCTTCATAATAATCCTGAAAGATCCTGACTAATATTTCCAGAGTAACCTGTTCATCCGGTTTTACAGAGAAAGGATAGTTTTCAGAATTAGGATTTAATTTTAATGACGGAGCAACCAAGTCAAATACACGCCATTCTCTTCTTCTGGCAGCTAACGAAGTACGACCTTCAGGTGCATAAGCATAACAAAATTTAAAAGGACCTTGTTTGGGTTTCCACCAACCGCTGTCTTTTGCCATCTGAAAAATATTTTCAGAAGCCATAAAATAATCAGGATTGCTTAAATCAATTTCCCTTATTGTACTTGCATTAGCATTTACTGAGAGATGGTCGTCAGGAACACGTTGAGCAACCCAAATTGCCCCGACATTTCCTTTGCCCGGACCAACAATCTCAAAATGCCATACTTCGTTTTTATCAGCTATTGTCAGGCATTCTCCTTCGTCAATATAACCGTATTTTTTTGTCAATTCATCAGCCATTCTGATTGCATCCCTTGCAGTTGTTGTTCGCTCTGCCATAAGCTGAACAAGCGCCTGACAATCAATCAAGCCGTCACTTGAATGTAAAATTCCTCTGCCTCCGAAAGTTGATTCGCCAATAGCAAGCTGATGGTCATTTATGCAAGGATAAGCAGTATTTACAAAACCATAAGTATGTTCAACCTGTGGAATTTCTCCGATATAATCATGATTGTATATTGGCATTGCAAAAGTATCGCATGATACTCTTTTATAGATTGGTGTTTTCTCACCTGGTTTGTGATTTTTAGCAGGAATGATATTCATCCATGAGCGGGTTCTGTGACTGTCGCATGTGTGAGAAGTAATCACAGAGCCGTCTATTGTTGCTTTTTTCCCTACTGTAATGGAAGTACATCCATCCGGAAAATTACCTTCCCAGTCGCTTTTATCTGTTTGTGAAAATACAGGGTTTAAAAATAAAATTCCAATAAAAAGGAATATTGAAACCTTAATTGAATAAAATTGATTTTTCATAATTTATAAATTTAGATTAATAAAGAAAGGCAAAAATAGAAATAAAAGTTTAAACTTCATATAGTTGATTTTGAAAAATCCCAATATTATTTAGCAAAATATCTATGCAATAAGATAAATTATCTTTATAATTGCATAAATAAAAAATGCAAATTTTATTTTAATGAGCGACCAAATCAAACATGAGTGCGGTATAGCATTAATCCGTTTATTAAAACCTTTGGAATATTACCTGGCGGAATACGGTACATCCTTTTATGGTTTGAACAAACTTCATTTGTTAATGCAAAAGCAGCACAACCGTGGGCAGGATGGTGCAGGAATTGCCGGTATTAAATTTGACTTACCCCCCGGTAACAATTATATTAGCAGGTTGCGGTCTAATTCAGCTACTCCGATAATTGATATTTTTAATAAAGTTTATGATAAATTAAATATTATTAAAAAAGAAAATCCAGGGAGAATAAATGATGTTAATTGGTTAAAACAAAACATGGATTTTACAGGGGAATTGTTTTTGGGTCATCTGCGCTACGGAACATTCGGTAAGAACAAGATAGAAAACCTTCATCCGCTTGTTAGAAAAAATAACTGGATGACACGTAATCTGATAATAGCAGGAAATTTTAATCTTACAAATGTTGATGAACTTTTTGAAAAACTGATTGAATTCGGGCAATATCCGGTAGAAACTTCCGACACAATAACCATACTTGAAAAAATCGGTCATTTCCTTGATGAAGAAAATGAAAATCTTTACAAAAATTTTAAAGAAGCCGGAAAAGAAAAACAGCAAATTTCATCATTAATAGCAAAACATCTTGATGTTCAAAAAATTCTTACAAAATCTTCGGTACATTGGGATGGCGGATATGTTATAACCGGTATTCTCGGTCATGGTGATGCATTTGTGCTGCGTGATCCTTCGGGAATCAGGCCCGCTTTTTATTATAAAGATGAGGAGGTTATTGTTGCTGCATCAGAGCGTCCTGTTATTCAAACTGCTTTTGATGTCCCTGTTGAGTCCATAGAGGAAATAAAGCCGGGATATGCTTTGATAGTAAAAAAAGATGGTACAACCGGTGAGTTTTTATGTAAAAAACCTTATGGAAAAAAATCTTGTTCATTTGAACGAATTTATTTTTCAAGAGGAACAGATATAGATATTTATCGGGAAAGAAAAAAACTTGGCAAATCACTTATGCCGGCTATATTGAGGTCGGTTGATTATAATTTAAAAGATACGGTATTTTCTTATATCCCCAATACTGCTGCTGTTGCTTTTCGTGGATTAGCCGAAGAACTTAGCAAATTTTGCAATGAGGTAAAAAGAGATAAAATTATTCAGTTAGGTGATAATATTACTCCTGAAAAGTTAGACGAAATTTTAACATTAAATCCTAAAATTGAAAAGGTAGCAGTAAAAGATGTCAAATTACGAACTTTTATTACACAGGATAAACAAAGAAATGATTTGGTAGCACATGTTTATGATATTACTTATGGAACTATAAAAAAGGGAATAGATAACCTTGTTGTGATTGACGATTCAATAGTCAGGGGAACAACTTTAAAATATAGTATTATCAAAATACTGGATAGACTAGGTCCTAAAAAAATTATCATTGCATCTTCAGCGCCTCAAATCCGTTATCCTGACTGCTATGGAATAGATATGACAAAAATCAATGATTTTATTGCATTCAGAGCTGCTATTGAGTTGTTAAATGAAACCAAGCAAACCCACATAATTAATGATGTTTATAAAAAATCAAAAGAACAGGAAGATTTTCCTAAGGAACAAATTGTTAATTATGTAAAGGAAATTTATAAACCATTCACAGCAAAACAAATTTCAGAGAAAACAGCAGAAATGCTCACTACTAAAAATATTAATACCGAAGTTCAGATTATTTATCAGACAATTGAGGATTTACATTTGGCTTGCCCCGACCATAAGGGCGACTGGTATTTTACAGGAAATTATCCAACACCGGGAGGGAATAAAGTAGTTAACAAATCATTTATAAATTATATTGAAGGTAAAGATACAAGGGCTTATTAGACTGGGCTGTGGAATATATGGGATTTTGTAATAATAAAGTCTTTTGTTTGATTTTAATCGAATGGCAGTAGAAATTTAATTTTCACTTTTGTTATTATTTTTATAATAATAATTATCATTTTTTTAGACACCACTTAAATTATAAATGATATCATTTTTTCCAAATTACAGCGAAAACCAGACGCATTTTTATGCCATCTGGAAAAATGATACACACTGAAACAAGACTTGTACCACCAGATAGTATAGCAATTAATTTTGTCAATTATCTTAATGAAGATATTGCTGGTATGGGTGGGGATATGACTTTAAATGCTATAGCAAA
>CAZREZ010000100.1:0-9431 GCA_964599115.1 uncultured Bacteroidales bacterium | reverse complement strand
TTTTATCTGTCAGTATATCAGTTTAATAAGAATATTTGCTGTCAAACTCAGGAATCGAAGATTTTGCTTTGCTATTCCACTGGGTAAACCCGTGGCTATTATTGTTATACCGCTTCGCGGTTTACAGGGGTAATTCGTTTTGTATTATCCCTGTTCCTAAACTTTTCCACCCAAATAACCCACATAATAAATATAACTACGTAAAAGAAAGGTCTGAGAATCCACATATGGCAAAAATCCCATATATCAGGATTCAACATTAGAATTATTGAAAGAACTACAATCCGGAAAATATTGACCAGATAAATAACAATAATTCCAGCTGGTATAAACCATAATTTGTGTTTCCATGGTCCCGGAAAAAGCAAAATCAAAACCGTCCATTGATAAAATTGTTTTAATCCAGAACAACTTGTGTTTACCTCAATATAGCCTTTATCAGGAAAATACATTGTTGTTACTTTTGTAGTTATATCATAACCTATGATGTTTTCCACTATCCACGAACTCGCAATAAATACCTGTTCTGCCAGAAACTCTGCTGTTTCGTTGAACAGTAAGAAGGATTTTAAAAATTTTATGTTACCCCACCAGAGTTCATGAAATCCATAAATGATTATAGCAAATATCAACACATCCACCAAAGGGTGGAGTTTGTGTTTTTTTATGAACTCTTTGATTTTATTATATGCCTGTAACATTTTTATAACTAGGCAACCCACGACTTAAGTCGTGGGCTACTGATATTAAAAGAAATTCAAAAACCGTTTTAACGGTTTATATCTGAAATTATAAACAGATGCTAATTATTTTGTTTCTTTTTCATTTTTAGTAACAAAACAGGCAGATATGAAAGTACTATTGCCATAATAAGCATAATTAAAGTAAGTTTATATATACCCATGTTTTGTAACAAGAATACTAAAACAATAAAACCCATGTTTACCAACATAAATATAAGGGTTGACTTAAAATGACTATTTGTTAATGTAAGAATTCTATGATGTACATGTCCTCTGTCGGCTTTGAAAGGAGAGTGTTTATGAATTAGTCGAATAACAAATACCCTCAGGGTATCAAACAACGGAATAATAAGAATACCTATTGAAACAGCGGGTGAAGAATGTATAAAGTAGGGATTTCCGGGATTGGCATTCAGTTCGTTAAATTTAATAACAAATATCGCAGTAATAAATCCTAATAACAAAGAACCAATATCCCCCATAAATATCTTGTTTTTTCGCCCGAAAACATTAAAAACAAAAAACGCTATCAAGGCTCCAACTAAGCTTGCAGCTATAATTGTAAGCTGATATTCACCAACAAGATAAAACCAAATTCCAAAAGTTGCTGATGTCACAATTCCAATTCCGGAAGCTAATCCGTCAATTCCATCAATAAGATTAAAAGAATTTATGATTACTATCAACACAAACAATGTTAATAATACGCTTGTAAAATAATCAATTTCATAAACACCTAGAAATCCATATAGGCTGGTAAATCTAATATTACCAAGCTCAATAACAATTAAGGCAGCAACAATTTGTCCAATAAGTTTCTTAAATGGGGAAATTGCTGAAATATCGTCTTTTAAACCTATGAAAAAAATTATTAGTGACCCGGCAATAATATACTGAATATCAGGTATCTGTTTAATGTTTAGAAAAACCAATGATGATATTAAAAAGCCTGCAAAAATAGAAAGCCCTCCTAATGTGGGTGTTTTTACCAAATGAGATGTCCGGCCATTTAGTGTATCAAATAAGCGCTTTGCTCTTGCTACGGCTATTATTGTCGGGATAGCAATAACAGATATTATAAGAGCGCCAAAAAAACTGAGAACAATTAACAAAACCTGGTTATTAAAAATAAAACCTAAATATCCATTAAGCATGGCAACAAAGATATAACATTTTTATTTTTTACAAATGTTTTTGCTATTATTTCACCTATAATCGGAAAAGATTAATAGAATATCCTATCTGCCAACGAATAATTTAATTTTTTAATATATTTAAATGGCAACAATTTCCATATAATGTGTAAGTGTTTTAAGCTCGTAATAGATAAATAATTCTTATAGTTGAAATTCCAATATAATTGTTTATTTTCCACACCCCATTGTTTTTTAAAATAATATGCTCCACTATTAAGTGTGCTTCTTCCAAAAGAATAAATCTGACAATGCTCTTTCTCTGCATCAATTATCATATTATAATGTAAAAGATATGATGTGTAGAATTTATTATATTGTTTTAGTGTTGAAAACCAGCAATTTTCATAAAAGCTACCATAAGACAAACATATTCCCCCTCCAATAGGTTTATTTTCTTTATATGCAATAAATACTTTCGCAACACCAAAAGAATACATATTAATCACGTTTTCAAAAAATCCGGGTGAAAGTACCGGTGATCCGATCCTGTGCATGCTTTTCTTGTAAACATGAAAAAAATCATTAAGTAATTCCCTGCTTTCTCCGGATTTAATTTCTATCTCATTTTTTATTGCTTTCCTGATTTTTCTTCTTAAATTAGAATTAAAAGAATTGATTTTTTCTTTTCTGTAATTTGAAAGGTTTAAAAAACCTGATATTTTGGATGTATGATAAAATGGTAATATTGTCATAAATGAACGGATGTGTATTTTTCTAATTTTAAAGGATAATTCCTTGTTTATCATTCTAATAATTTCCCTAAATACAATTCCATAGCTCTCCGGAGGTGTTTCATTATCAGACATCAATGGTCCTCCATACGAAAAATGTGGCATTGAAATCAATTTTTTTCCAATAATGCAAAATGGGAAAACACCAATTAAGTTCTTTTGATTATAAATTAAAACATTAAACTGTTTCCATCCAAAAGTCTGATTTAAAATCTGTCCTAAACAAGGATTATGAGCAATAGTATACAATTGTTCGCTGTTCCAAACAAATTCATTCCACTGTTTTAAATTATTACAGACTAGTATTTTCAAAGAAATATTCATGGGGATAGAAACAATTAAAGGTCACAAAAGTAATATATTTTATCATTATAACTGTATCTTTTCATATTATGATAGAAATTTTACAACTATGTTTAAGAAACATAATTTTTGTCAAGCTTAATTTTTGACTTTCTCCATTTTTTTATTTTTTCATCCATTGCAATGTTTATTTTTTTCTGTATGATTTTCCGTTCATGTTTACAAAATAAGCCTTATGTGTAAGCCTATCAACCATAGCGGCAGTTAATACTGTATCGCCGAATATTTCACTCCAGCGGTCAAAAGACAGATTAGTAGTTATAATTGTAGATTTTATTCAGGCTCGTAATGAGAGATGTGAGAACAATAATTCAGCTCCTTCTTTATCTAAAGATATATAACCAAACTCATCACAAATTACCAAATCGTATTTTTCAAAACGGTTTTCAAATTGCCTTAAAGTCTTTTCTGAGCGACTTTATTTTATCTGAGTTATCAGACGTAGAACTGTTGTAAAACGTACCTTAAGATCGTTTAAACATGCTTTTTTTTTGCTCATGTTCTTCTATATATTTACGAACAGTTTTGCGACTTATTTGTAATTTGCGTGATATCGAACTCTTACTTTCTCCATCACGATGATAAATTATCAATATCGAATTTTTATTTACCATTATTATCATTTTTATCTCTGTTTTATTAAGAAAATGATAAAAGTTAGTAATTATTTTAAGCAACTGTATTTAAAAATATTTGTGATCGTTTTGATCACGTTTTTAATTATAATGTTGCCTCAAAAGCTTGTTAAAGCTGATGGTGGTGATTCAAAAACTAAATATACTATCAGCGGATATATACATGATAAGGAAACCGGAGAGAATCTGATAGGAGCTACGATATTTGTAAAAGAATTAAAATCCGGCACCAGTTCCAATGTTTATGGATTTTATTCAATAAGTCTTGAACCGGGAACTTACACTATGATATTTTCATATATCGGCTATAAATCGCATGAAAAAATTTTTAACCTTAACAGCAACATTACTTATAATGTTAATCTTGCGGTTAAAAAGCAAGAGCTTGAAGAAGTGGTTATAACAGGAGCAGCCATGAACGAAAATATCACTAGAGCCGAGATGAGCACAATTAAAATGGATGTAAAAACCATACGGCAGATACCGGCATTGATGGGTGAGGTGGATATCATCAAAGCTATTCTGCTATTGCCGGGGGTTCAGACCATTGCAGAAGGCGGCTCGGGATTTAGTGTCAGAGGCGGAAGCATGGACCAAAATCTTATTCAATTGGATGAAGCAACCGTTTATAACGCCTCTCACCTGATGGGTTTCTTTTCAGTATTTAATAATGATGCAATAAAGGATGTAAAACTTTATAAAGGAGATATCCCCGCATCTTCAGGTGGTCGCTTGTCATCATTACTTGATGTAAGGATGAAGGATGGAAATTCAAGAAAAATATCAGGGACAGGCGGAATAGGCACCATTGCAAGCAGACTGACTATTGAAGGACCGATAGTTAAAGATAAAGCTTCTTTTATAATTTCAGGAAGAAGAACCTACGCTGATATCTTCCTCAAATTATTCGGCAATCCTGATGTGAGGGATAACAGACTTTATTTCTATGATTTAAATGCTAAAGTTAATTATGTGATAAATGAAAACAACAGGGTTTTTATTTCTGCATATTATGGTAAGGATATTTTTAAAAATCCTGATTTTAAGATGGGATGGGGAAACCAAACTCTTACTGCCCGGTGGAATCATCTTTTTTCAAAAAAATTGTTTTCAAACTTTACGTTTGTTTACAGCAAATTCGACTATGAACTGGGAGTGCCCGAAGGACAAGCCAATTCATTCAGTTGGATATCCAATTTGAAAGATTATGGCAGCAAGGTTGATTTTAATTATTATTTGAATACAAACAACACAATAAGGTTTGGAACGAGTGTAATTTATCACAATTTTATACCCGGCATTGCAAAGGGTCTTGGAGAGGAAGCTTTTGCCACCGAATATAAAGTTCAGGATAACAATGCACTTGAAACAGGCATCTATGTGAGTAATGAACAGAAAATAGGATCAAGCTTGATATTGAAATATGGTTTAAGGTTTTCTTATTTTGAGAATGTTGGCAAGGCGACCATATACAACTTTGACGGGGATTATGATGTTATTGATTCCACGGCTTATGGTAATGGAGTATTTTTCAGTCCGTATTATGGGCTGGAACCGAGGGTGGGTGCTACCTTTGTTTTAAACGAGGTTTCATCTGTAAAAGCAAGTTATGCCCATACAAAGCAGTATATTCATTTAGCCCAAAATTCCACAGCAGGCACACCGCTTGATATTTGGTTTCCGTCATCACCTAATGTAAAGCCGCAGATTGCCGATCAGGTTGCTCTTGGTTATTTCAGGAATTTTAAGAAAAATAAAATTGAAGCATCAGTGGAAGCCTATTATAAATACATCAATAATGCAATTGATTTTAAGGATCATGCAGAATTATTACTGAACCAGCAGTTTGAAGGAGAGTTAAGGTTCGGGACAGCATGGTCTTATGGTCTGGAATTTATGATTAACTATCAAATGAAAAAGGTTTCGGGATGGATTAGCTATACTTTATCAAAAACCGAAAGAAAAATAAACGGAATAAATGATGGAAATAAGTATCCGGCAACTTATGATAAGCCGAATGATGTTTCTATTGTGTTTAATTATGATGTAAGCAAAAGGATATCAATCGGGGCAACCTGGGTTTATTCTACTGGATCTGCCGTTACTTACCCAACCGGCAGGTTTGAATACGGGAATAAAATAATACCTATTTTTAGCGAAAGGAACAGTTACAGAATGCCCGACTATCACAGGCTCGACCTGTCGGTTACCTTGCGAAGCAAAGAGAAGCCACAAAGAAAATGGAATTACGAATGGAATTTTTCGGTTTATAATGCTTATGGACGAAAAAATCCCTGGGTGATCAATTTCAAGCAGGAACAAGACAATCCGGATATAACTTATGCGGAGATGATATATCTGTTCGGCATAGTGCCTGCTATTACTTTTAATTTTAAGTTTTAAAGAATGATTAAAAATATATTAAATTTTCTTCTCAGTATAATACTTTTAGCAAGCTGTACCGAAAAAATTGACATTGATTTGGGAACTACTTATACACGGCTTGTTGTTGAGGGTTCTATAACAACGGATACAACTACTCATTGGGTCAGATTATCTAAATCAACGAATTATTATAACAATACTCCGCCGCCACATGTTAGTAATGCCCTAATTATGGTTAGCGATGGATTTGTAACAGTTACACTTGAAGAAAACGATACTCTGCCAGGTTATTATAAAACTCCACCTGATTATTATGGAATACCCGGCAGAACATATTCATTGGATATAGAATTGCAGGAGGAGATTAATGATTTTAAATTATTTTCGGCTTCATGCAAACTGAAACCTGTTGCTCCAATTGATTCCATAAGAGTAGAATACGTTGAGAAATGGGAGGCATGGGAGGTAAAAATTTACGCATGGGAACCTGCAAGTCTTGACTTTTATACATTTAGTATTATTAAAAACGGCGTTCTGATTACAGACACGATAGATGAAATAGGAATATCGGACGATCGTTTCTTTAATGGTAATTATACCAATGGAGCGGCTGTATATTATCTGATGGAAGAAAATCCTGACGAAATTGTTAACCCGGGCGATACAATTACACTGGTGATGGCAGGTATTACAAAAGAGTATTATAACTTTATTGTTGAACTGATGGATGAAACTTTTGAATACAGAAATCCTTTGTTCAGCGGACCTCCTGCAAATATCAGTACAAATATTTCAAATGATGCTGTCGGTTTTTTTGCGGCATATTCCAATACTTATTCGACAACGGTTTTTCAGTAAATTTTACAATGTTCATTGTCAATTTTTACTTTGGATGATTGTGACTTATGTTTGCAAGAATATTATTTATGGCAATATCCCCTCACTGTAAATTGTATGTTTCCTTTTGTTTGCGAATACGGTTTTATTTGAAGTGTTTGCATAACAATATACACATAAGTGACTGCAAGTGTTGTATGCCCCAATATCTTTGCTGTAAATACAACCACAATACTTTCTTTGACCTTTGTCTTTCAGGTTTGGTCTGATCCCAAAAAGATTGGTTTCATTAGGGTTATATCCTAAAAATTCCATTAGCTTTTTATCATCAGGAAATAATTTTATCATTAAATCATCATCAATACATTTGTTGTGTGTTATATTGTATTTTTCCAGATGAATATCTTCAGAACAGCTTGCTATTTCAAAATTATCATTCCTTTTTTTCCACTCAATAAGTAATTTTCTCAATCCTTCCGCTAATTCTTCTTTTTTCTCTTTAGAAAATTCGGAATTTAAAATATTACTTTTATTGAATATATCCGGGAGTTCTCTGATTAAATTGTTTTGAACTTTTTTGTAAACAGAAATATCAGCAAAACTAAAAACCAGTTTGTTTGTATAATCAATTAATTCGTTCCCTAAATACCATATTTTCTTTAATAATTTCCTGACATAAAGTTCTGATGTCAATATAAGCGGGTCAAAACGCCATATTACTTTTTCTTTTCCAATTTTTTCAGAAAGCTGTTTAAATATTTTTATTCTATCATACAATTTCGGAACATTCGGTTCAAATTTCTCGTTATCGTAATCATTTAATGTAAACTGAAAATAATAGTTTATACCCAAATCATCAAGTTCCTTTAAATAGGGAATCATTGGAGAAGGATTTTTGGTCCAGAATACTATTACGCGTGTATTCTTAAAGGAAATATATTGTGGTGTTTGATTAAAAGGGTTTACCCATTTTACATATCCTGAATTAGTTAAGCGGTTCATAAACCACTCTGAATAGAAAGCAGGAATATCAGTTGAACGGCTTGCTGAAATAATTATCGGCGCTATTGCGTTAACTACTTCCCCATTATCTCTTTTTATTTCTGTTTTATTCCAGCCTGTAAACATAATATTGAATATTTTAACAAATTTAGAAATTATTTAAAGACTTTACATAAAGTTCAAAAAAGTGAACATATATTAGCATTATGTTCAAAAAAAACAAAAAAATGAACATTACGTATATAAAGTTTAAAAAAATGGACATATATTTGCAACGTGTTCAATAATTAAAAAAAAATGGACATGAAAAGCACAGAACCATTCGACAGAAAAAAACCTTACAATCAATTGCCTTTGTTACCTCCTTCTGACAAAATAATAGATAATGATGTATTATTAAAATGGGGTTTTGCAAGCAGAGAACTGGCAGAATTAAACAAAAACATTCTAAGGCTACCCAACCCGAACATGCTTGTAAATACAATTACGCTTCAGGAAGCAAAAAGCTCTTCTGAAATTGAAAACATATTTACAACCGGAGATGAGCTTTATAAAGCAATTTCGGATACGGTAAAGAAAGAAAACGCTAATCCCAACATTAAAGAGGTATTGAGATATAGAGAAGCATTGTGGGAAGGTTATCATTATATTATAGAAAAAGGGGAATTAGATAGGAACTCTATAATAAAGGTGTATCAACAGATAAAAGATACTAACCAGGCATTTAGGCCTCCACAATCACAGGTTACAATAAAAAGAGGACAAAGTGAATTTAGAGCAGGAGAAATAATCTATACACCCCCAAGAGGAAAGGGAGTGATTGAGGCTAAGATGGAAAATTTGGTTCGCTACCTTAATGATAATAAAAAATATCTTACTGATCCCTTACTTAAAATGGCAGTAGCTCATTACCAGTTCGAAGCAATACATCCGTTTTCTGATGGAAATGGAAGAACCGGAAGAATACTAAATCTTCTATACCTTGTAAATCAAGGATTGATATCATACCCTGTCCTTTACTTTAGTAAGTATATTATTGAAAACAAGGACGATTATTATTATTATCTTGGAGCTGTAACACAGAGAAAGTCATGGAAAAACTGGATTTTATATATGCTTAAGGCTGTTGAGAAAACAGCTAAAAACACCAACCGAATTATAGATGAGATAATCGACCAGATGGAGGCTACCATGAAATATGCCAAACCAAAATTAAAGTGGTACAATAAGGAGATAAACGAGACACTATTCACACAACCTTATATAAAACCAAAAGTAATCGGTACTGTTATAAGCAAGTCCAGCAGGACGACATTGACTAAATATATGTCAGAATTAACACGCCTGAGAATACTTACCCAAAAGCAGGAAGGTAAGGAAGTTTATTATATTAACGATGATTTAATAAGGATATTAGAGGGATAATCTAAGAATGTATGAAGTATGTTATAGGTTATTGGTATATGACAAGACCCAGCTCGCGCTCGTTTATAACGAGTGTGGAATATTTTAGCGTTTGTAACGCTAATTATTTGTTTT
>CAZREZ010000099.1:0-9432 GCA_964599115.1 uncultured Bacteroidales bacterium | reverse complement strand
AACCTGGACTCTTCTGAACCAAAATCAGATGTGTTGCCAGTTACACCATCGGACACACTTTTATATGTTAATTTTTGAGGCTGCAAAATTAGAAAATAAATTTTAATTAAAAAATAATAATGTTAATAAAAAAATGCCAAATCAATAGATTTAGTAATTTTGCTCCGTAATTGTGGTAATTCACACTAAATATGGATTTAATTTGAAATTTGATTAAGTAATGAGAAAGAAAGTTGATTTTCTGGTAATTGGTTCGGGTATAGCAGGATTAAGCTATGCATTAAAAGTGGCTGATTATGGTAAGGTATGCATAATCACAAAATCAAATGCTGATGAAACTGCTACCAAGTATGCACAGGGCGGAATTGCAGCAGTAATGTACACACCCGATACTTACGAAAAACATATCAGGGATACTATAACTGCCGGAGATAACCTTTGTAAAAGAGAAATTGTTGAGATAGCTATCACCGAATCAACTGATAGAGTTAAAGAATTAATTGAATGGGGAACTAATTTTGATAAAAAAGAATCAGGAAGATATGACCTGGCAAAAGAAGGTGGTCATTCGGAATACAGGGTGCTTCATCATAAAGACAGTACAGGACTTGAAATTGAAAGAGCATTGATTAACCAGGCAAAAAAACATCCTAATATTGAAATTCTTGAAAATCATTTTACCATTGATATCATCACTCAGCATCATTTGGATATTGAGGTTAATAAAAATTCAGAAATTATAAATTGTCACGGCGCTTATGTATTAAATCCCACAAGTAAAAAAATTGACACTATACTTTCAAAACTTACTTTGATTGCTACGGGCGGAGCGGGAAATGTTTACAGTACGACTACCAATCCTTATATAGCTACCGGCGATGGAATTGCAATGGTTTACAGGGCTAAAGGAAAAATTGAAAATATGGAATTTGTGCAGTTTCATCCCACTTCGCTATATAATCCTCTAGAAAAACCTTCATTCTTAATTACGGAAGCATTACGTGGTTTCGGAGCTGTACTTAAAACCATTAAAGAAAAAGAATTTATGCAAAAATACGATAAACGTGGTTCGCTGGCTCCGCGCGATATCGTTGCACGTGCCATTGATAACGAATTAAAATTAAGCGGTGAAGACCATGTTTATCTTGATTGCAGGCACCTGGATAATAACGAACTTATCAGTGAATTTCCTGGAATTTATGCTAAATGTTTGAGTATAGGTATTGACATTACAAAAGAGATGATACCTGTTGTTCCTGCTGCTCATTATTTATGCGGAGGAATAAAAGTTGATGAATACGGTCGCAGTTCTGTTAAAAATCTTTATTCTACCGGCGAATGCGCTTCAACAGGATTACATGGTGCAAACCGGCTGGCATCTAACTCATTGCTCGAATCGGCAGTGTTTTCGCATAGATCAAGTTTAGATTCAATAAGCAAAATAAAATCTATAGAATTTTGCAATGAAATTCCTGATTGGGACGCTTCAGGTACTGTTTTAAATGAAGAAATGATTTTAGTTACTCAATCATTAAAGGAATTACAATTGATAATGAGTAATTATGTTGGTATAGTACGCTCGGATCTGCGATTAAAACGGGCTTTAGACAGGCTTGAAATAATTTATCGTGAAAACGAAAAACTTTACGAAAAATCTATTCTTACAGTAAAAATTTGCGAACTGAGAAATTTAATTAATGTTGCCTACCTTATCATTAAAATGGCAATGCAACGAAAAGAAAGCAGGGGCTTACACTATTCATTGGATTACCCGAAATTAATTTATAACGTTTGATGTGCTGATAAAACTTATTTGCTTTCTAATTTGAATAATGAATATAGAACACCGAATATTGAATGTAGAAGTATCAATACCAAAAAACTATCACTTTTCAATTTTGTTTTGTTTAGCAGTATTTATACTTTTAATCCCGAAATTTCAGCGATTTTCTATTGTTTATTGAATTTTGTCAATTGATTATTAATCACCTTAGCAGTATTCAATATTAAAAAAACCAACCCCTAAACTAGAAATTGGCTAAAAAAATTTCTTTTAAACGTGATTATTCAATCCCTAAATTTTTCTTAACGAGAGGAAGAACATTATCTCCTTTTTCAAAATATAGAAGCACACCTACACCGGCATCGAAAATGTAAGTATAACCATTTTCTTCAGCCACTTCCTTAATGGCTTTTTTAGCTTTTTCAAGTAAAGGATTAAATAATTCGGCCTGTTTGTTTGAAAAATCCTGGTCGGCAGTTTGCTGGAAAGCCTGGATGCGTGCTTCAAGATCTGTAATTTCCTTTTCCTTTGTTTGTTTAATAATATCAGACATGGTTGCAACATTTACCTGATATTCCTGAATTTTATTCTGATACTCAAGCATCATTGCTTGAATTGTACTTTCTAATGTAGCTTTGTATTCTCTTAGTTGAGTTTCAATCGTATCTCTTCCGGGCATTAATTCAAACAATTCATTTGAATTGATGTATCCGAATTTAGCATTAGTTTGAGCATTTAATGTTGAATAACCAGCTACAAATACCAGAACAATAAAGATTTTTAGTAATTTTTTCATGTTTTTATTTTAAAAGTTAAAAAATTTTGAGAGTACAAATTTATAAAATAATTTAAACAAACTAAAAAATAATAAATAAATTTTTAAAAATATTTTATTATTTTACTTTTTAGGTTCTTTATTTTTACCCGATTCATCAACCGATCCCTTAGCAGGAGTTGATTTTTTCCTGTCTTCCTTTCTAACTGTTTGCATAATGCTTCCAACTTCATCAAGTATATCATCACTGATGTCAAATTTAGGATTTGCAAATAAAATTGTTAAGCTTCCGCCTTTATCAAAAACAAAAGCAAAATTTCTAACTGTTGCGATTTCCTCAATGGCATTATAAATTTTTTCCTGTATGGGCTGTACCAATTCCTTGCGTTTTTGGAATAATTCTCCATCCCTGCCAAATTTTTGTTTTTGCAATTCTTTTGCTTCTTTTTCTTTTTGGATGATTTCTTCTTCTCTTTTTTTCTTAATATCTTCAGGTAACAATATTGCCTCTGCCTGATAATCTTTATAAAGTTGGTCGATTTCAGCAAAATTTGCTTCAATTTCCTTTTGCCATTTAACAGACAGGTCATCTAATAAATCCAGGGCATCGGTATATTCAGGTATGTTTTCAAGAATATAGTCTGTGTCAACATAAGCATATTTTTGAGCATAAGTAAAAACAAATGCTGAAAGAAAAAGTATTAGTGATAGAATAATTTTTTTCCCTGAATTAGTACAGGATTTTATTTTGTAAAACATTTTTTTATCCTCCATATTTACTGAAAATGTTCAGCCCCTTATCCGGGTTAATTATTAATTTTGTTTTTCTATCTTTAAGCAAAAAACCTGCCAGAAAATTTTTCTTGATTCTGGTTGCTGGATACTGGTTTCTAGTTTCACTTTTCACTTTATACTTTTGTCTTTTATCTTTAATCAATAGATTGATTAATTGAGAAATGGAACTGGCCTCCATTAGCACCGGGAATACCGGGAATATCATCAAATCCATAACCCCAGTCAAGTCCTAACAGCCCAAACATAGGTAAAAATACCCGGATGCCAAATCCTGCTGCTCTTTTAACTTCAAAAGGATCAAAACTATCAAAAGTAAGCCATGCATTTCCTGCTTCTAAGAAACCCAATGCATAAATTGTTGCATTCGGATTAAGTGATAAAGGATATCTTATTTCAAACGTATATTTACTAAATATAGTACCTCCAATATTTTTATTCGCGTAATACCCGGGAGTAATTGTTTCGTTACCATAGCCTCTCATTCCAATAATTTCTCTTCCGTCCAGATTGTTATATCCCGATAGTCCGTCACCACCCAAATAGAATCTTTCAAATGGCGTTACTCCGATATGTTCGTTATATGTTCCGAGAAAACCAAATTTTGTTCTTACACTCAACACCAATTTATCAAGCAATTCCATATACCATGATGCATTAAATTTCCATTTATGATATTCAATCCACTTATATTTTTCATTATCATCAAGTGTTGAATAATCTTTATTGGAAAATAACGAATAAGGTGGTGTTAACTCCAATGATAATGAAACTTCAGAACCATAACGCGGGTATATAGGTGAACTGATGGAATTTCTTGCAAAATTTATATTATAATTTATATTGTTAAAATCTCCGTTACCTGTTCCAAACGAAAATATTCTTGAGTAATTACTTAAATTATAAAGCTGAAGGTTAATGCCCTGATATAAAGTAAAGAAATCATCGGGCCATAATAATCTTTTTCCTAGTCCAAATGATATGCCATTAATAATAAAAGATGATCGGTTAACATCACCCTTTGCCAATCCGTTTGAGTAAAGCGAATGATAATATGATATACTGAATGCATTTGGTTTTTTTCCACCAAGCCATGGTTCTGTAAATGAAACACTGTAACTGAAATATCCTTTACCATAAGTTTGTAATCTTATGCTTAATTTCTGACCATCTCCGGTAGGGATTGGACGCCATGCACCTTTTTTAAAAAAATTCTTTAAGGAAAAGTTATTAAACGATACTCCTACGGTTCCTATGATCCTGCCATAACCCCAACCTCCTGATAATTCGATTTGATCGGAAGATGTTTCTTCAACCACATATTCAATATCAACCGTACTGGATGCCGCATCCGGCACAATATTAGGAACAATTGACTCAGGGTCAAAATAACGGAGTTGTGCCAATTCTCTTGTTGTTCTGATAATATCCGTACGGCTGAATAATTGCCCGGGACGGGTTCTGAGTTCACGAATTACAACATGATCGCTGGTACGGGTATTTCCTTTTATTGAAACTTTGTTGATCCTTGCCTGTTTGCCTTCCCTGATCCTTATCTCAAGATCAATGGAATCGTTTTCAACCTGCACTTCAACCGGATTTGCCGAGAAAAACAAATAGCCATCATCCAGGTATAATGAGCTCACATCATAACCGTTTGGATTAAATGAAAGATTGGTTTCTAGCAATTCTCTATTATAAATATCTCCCTTTTGTATTTTTAACCTGTTATTTAACTCTTCTGAAGTATATTTTGTGTTGCCAATCCATTTTATATTTCGAAAATAATATTTATTGCCTTCATTAATTGTAATGTCAATATCTAAGGTGTTTTTGCCACTTACGTAAATAGAGTCTTTAACAATTTTAGCATCCCTGTATCCAAGTTCATTATATAATTTTATCAGATTTATTTTATCTTCTTCATAATCTTCTTCAATAAATTTTGAAGATTTAAAAATCCTTATCTTGATATTTTCTTGTGCATATTCATTAAATGCTATAAAAATTTTCTCCAGGTCAAGGTGCAAGGCAGCTTTAATAATCACAAATAATAAAGAATCGATATTATGTAATGGTTTGAAAGTGCCTTTTTCCTTTGTTTCTTTAAATGCACTTTTTATTTTTTGTGCAGATAAATATTTGTTGCCATGAATGTTAATTTGGTAAATTTTAACTTTTTTATGTTTTTTGATATCAATAACTAAAGTGATGCTGTTTTTACGAAGAGTGTCATCAACTTGTCTGATGTTTATATCACAATCAAGGTATCCTTTATCAATATAATGATTTTTTATGATATTTGTTGTCCTGATAATAAGATTATCAGTAACAACATCTCCTCGTGTAAGGTTGATTTCATCGCGCAAATTATCTGCTTCTGCTTTCCTTATTCCTGAAAATGAAAATTTTGTTAAGCGCGGGCGTTCTTTAAGGTCAATATTAAGAAAGATAATATCTCCGTGACGGCCAACAATAGAAATGATAATGTTTTCAAACAAACCCTGATCCCATAATTTTCGGATTGCAGTAGGTATATCTTCACCGGGGATTTTAATTTTATCACCGGTGTTTAAACCTGAAAGCATTTTTAATACATTATTATCAAGGTATTTAACTCCGGAAATAGTAATCCCTCCGATTTCATAAGTTTTAGGATTAGCATAATTAATATTAATCAAGTCTTCACCAATAGTAACCTGAGCGAAAGAAGGGATATTGATAATTGAGCCTATTATTAAAATAAATCCTGAAAGAAAGGAAAATATTTTTATATTTTTTGGAATACGCGGGATCAATTTCATTCTGGATTATGCATTTTTAATTTGTTCACTAATCATACCGAATCTTCTTTCACGGTTTTGAAAATTCAATATTGCCTCATAAAGATCTTCTTTGCGAAAATCAGGCCATAATTTCGGGGTAAAATATAATTCTGAATATGCTATCTGCCACAACAGGAAATTACTGATTCTGTATTCTCCGCTTGTTCGAATCAGCAGTTCAGGATCGGGAATTGATGAAGTTGTAAGGAATGAAGAAAACACTTCTTGCTCAATATCATCAATTGAAATTTTATTTTTATTTATCTGTTCAATTATTGTTTTTACTGCATTAACTATTTCCCATCGTGAGCTATAACTTAAAGCTAGTACCAAAGTCATCCTGTCATTTTTTTTCGTATCCTTTATTGCTTTCATTAATTGTTTATAGCTGTTTTTGTGCAAACTTTTCAAGTCACCTATTGCCTGCAGACGAATATTATTTTTATTTAATGTTTTTGTTTCTGTATCAATAGATTGGACTAATAATCTCATTAAAGCATTTACTTCATATTTGGGGCGGTTCCAGTTTTCAGTTGAAAATGCATAGAGAGTTAAAAAGTTAACACCGAGCTCTGCAGCTGCTTCAGTAGTTTCTCTTACTGATTTAACTCCATTCTCATGACCGAAAATTCTATTTTTACCTTGTCTCTTTGCCCATCTTCCGTTACCATCCATAATTATGGCAATATGATTAGGTAATTTTTTCAGGTCAATTTTATCTTTCAAGCTCATTTAATCAAATCAATTTATTTTAATAAGTTTTTCGTTTTCCATAATCCAAACATCTTGCCTGCCCTTTCAGATTGAATTTATAAGTTATTGTAATTCCTGCAAAAGCATACCAGTCGTTTGTTGTAGGATCGCCTCTTTCCATGTATGGTTGATGATCAAAAGTAGGATCGGAAAGAGCCTGATTAATATTACTTGGATCAATAGAATGACCGTCAAGGTAATATGTAGTACTAACATCATCAATATAATCAGTAAAAGTTTTCCTTATGCCCCATTCAACTCCCAAACCTATTTTATTTGAAAGACTGTATTTAAAACCAAACCCAAATGGAATTGAAAAATTTGTTAACTTATATTCTTTTCTGCTATCAAAATCAACAAGCTGGCCCTCGGTACCAATATCCTGCAGTTTAACTCCATCAGCTTTTGGGTTAAACAAAAACATTGAAACACCTGCAAAAATATATGGTGTAAAATAAGTTCTTAAACTTCCTGTAAAGTATGGGAGAAAGCTCAATTCAACCTGGGCCGAAATTTCAGTTATTTTTGAATCAAACTTCAGGTTTCTGCTTTCATTGGCATCATTGCTTTTTACTTCGCCATGATAGCCCGACAATCTGAATGTCCATCTTTTATCTAAGTTGTATCTTGCCAGCAAACCAAATGCAGGTTTTATATTTTTAAAATGATTACCCTGATTTAAATCGCCGAGATAATATGAACACCCGCCAAAAATACCGACTTCATAGCTTTGGGCTCTTGCACCAACTGAGAATAAAGTTATCAGTGATATTATAATTAGTATTCTTTTCATAAAAACAGCCTGCAAAATTAGTATTTTTTTCAATATGGTTATATTATTCATTTATTTCTAAAATCCAAGCCCCATTTGAGTTTATCACGAATTGTTGTAAAAAAGTTTTTATTCGGCATTTGAACCAAATTAATTTTAAATTTTTCTTTTTCTATAACAAGTTCGATTGAAGAATCAATAGTGACGGTTCTTGAATCCAAGCTGACAAGGAATTGTTCATTCTTGCCTTTAATATTAATTTTTATAATATTATTGTCTGATATAACGAAGGGTCTTACAGTTAAATTGTGTGTTGCAATAGGAGTGATTACAAAATTTTTAGAACCGGGTGTAATTATAGGTCCTCCGCAACTTAATGAATAAGCTGTAGAACCTGTTGGGGTGGCAACTATCAGTCCGTCAGCCCAGTATGAATTTAAAATTTGGTTATCAATATAAACATTAATTACAATTAATGATGTTGAGTCTTTCCTGTTAATGGTTAATTCATTCAATGCATAATTAATATCGCCAAAAAGATTGTCAGGTGTTTTTAATTTTAACAAAGCCCTTTGATCTAATGTATAATTCCCTTTTATGATGTTGTCAATTGCAGGTATTATCTCATCTTTTGAAACACTTGATAAAAATCCTAATCGTCCAAGATTAATTCCTAATATTGGTATTCCGAAATCGCGTACTAAAATTACTGTGTTGAGTAAAGTTCCGTCACCTCCGATTGAAAAAAGAAAATCAACATTATTTTTTAATTCTTTATGAGTGTTAAAAACCGTTATGTCAGTGTTGAAATTAATAAATGGTTTTATTGAATGTAAAAATGGTTCATAAATGATTATTTTTATTCCGGCAGATTCTAATTTATTGATAAGTTGCTGAATATAAGGAATAATGACTTCAGTTGATTTTTTACCGAATAATGCAATGTTCATTTTTACTAAGATAAAAGATATATAAAGTGCAAGATTACAAAATAATTAGCTTTGTAATTAAAAAATTAACATTTATTAATATTTAATTAAAAATTTGTTTGACTTTATTGACAAGCACTAAATAGATGCCTTAAAATGAATAAAGAAACCTGTTTCCTTCATTTTGTTCATGGAATATTCAAATCTGATAACAATATCGTAATAAGTTACAAAATCAATACCAATACCTGTTCCGTATTGAAATGAATTGGAAAAAGTATTATTTTGATAAAATTCGTCATCATTTACATAACCAAGATCAATAAATAAATTAAGATATATGGCGTAATGGATTATATTGAATTTCTCGGTTTTAATAAAATTAAATTTTAGAATTTTTGTCGGAAGCAACTCAAATTTTAAATTAGTTTTGAGTAATCCGTAATTTTGCCCGTCAATTACATAAAATTCATACCCTCTGATGTAATCATTTCCGTACCCTAATCCTCTTTGCAAAAAATAAGGTTGAAAACTTTTTGAGGAAAATTTAGCTGTAAGCCCCGAAGCAAAATAAAAACGGTTAAACAATTTTTTATATATGCTAAATTTGCTATTAACAAATGAAATATCCAACCCATTCGGTTGAAGCATTCTAAAACCCTGTTTGTTAAATTCAATATCAAAATAATAACCGTTCAACGGATAGGGTTTATAATCACGATAATCGCTGATATATTTATAGTAAAATGAAAGAAACTTAACATCTGTTTTGTTATCAACTGAATACAGGGGATTTATTTTTA
>CAZREZ010000098.1:8389-9435 GCA_964599115.1 uncultured Bacteroidales bacterium | reverse complement strand
AGGTATTTATGAAATTTTCTGTTCTTTGTTGAATTTAAATTTTAAGAAGTCTGAACATTAAATTTTTTACCCGCAATGGAAATACTTATTAACCAGCTTCATTATTTCTTCCTCATTATTACATATATCTTTTCTTAAGTTTTTATCCTTAAATTCTTTCAAATAATCAATGATCCAATCAAGTATTCCTTTGGTAAACACACCGTACTTTAAATAAATATCCTCCTGTTTTTTCAAACATTCGGCAGATTCCCAGCAGGATGTAGGCAATTGAGACAGTTGCTTTAATCTTTCTTTATTTTTTTCATCAAAAATATTTACATCAACGTAAGTTTTTTCTGCGAATTCAAGTGCATTTTTCATTTCAAATCCATGACGTGCAGCAACCGTCAGTCCGGCAAGCAACAAATGAATTTCTGCAGAACCGTCAGGGCAACGGAATTCTACGGTTTGTTTGTCTGAAAAATCTTCGGATACACTTGGTTCATTAGGATTTGCATGGCTAATCATATTGTTTTTCCCTGACCAGCCCAGTGGTACTCTCACCAATACAGAACGGTTCCTGTCGCCCCAGCAAATATTTGTAGGAGCTTCCTGATGTGGAACAAGCCTGAAATAAGATGTTGGATTTGTATTTCCAAATGCTGTTAATGATGGAGCAAGATCTAAATATCCCGCTATGGCTTTTTTTGCAATATTACTAAGCTTACCGTTTTTAACCATCACATTTATTCCATCCTTAACCAATTTAGTATGTATGTGCATACCACTTCCGGCTTTCCCAACAGTAATTTTGGGGGCAAAAGTAAGTGTTACTCCATACTGATAAGCCAAAGTTCTTAAAATCCATTTTGCAATTAACAGCTGGTCGGCAGCATCTTCCACATCAACAGGTAAAAATTCTATTTCGTTTTGTTCGTATTCTATATTTCCAACACTAAAATTACCAACCTCCGAATGACCATATTTAATATTTCCGCCTGCCTGGGCAATTGCATCCATTGCTGCAGTGCGTAATTCACCCCATTTTGCAAAAGGTGTTGATT
>CAZREZ010000098.1:0-8379 GCA_964599115.1 uncultured Bacteroidales bacterium | reverse complement strand
AGGATGAGATTCATGATATCCCTTTTGGTCCTCAGTTATAAATAAATCCTCTTTTTCACTTATAACATAATATTCAAGTTCGCCCATTACTTCAAATGAAAAACCTGTTCTTTTCTTTAATTGTTCGTGAGCTTTCTTGAGGATATATTCCGGAGAACTTTCCAAAGGCTCACCATCTTTTGTATAATATGAGCAAAGAATATCCAAAGTTGGAATTTTTGTAAATGGATTTAGAAATGCTGTTTTGTATCTCGGGATTACATATAGGTCACTTGAACCTGCTTCAATAAAAGAAAACAAGCTTGAACCGTCAACCCTTTCACCGGCAGTTAAAATTGAATCCAAATGCTTTTTATCATTAATAATAAAATTTAAGGTTTTTAACCTTAGATCCCAGCCTACGTATCTGAAATTAACCATTTCTATATCGTTATCTTCAATATATTTTATTAAATCGGCTTTTGTAAAATCTTTGGGTAATTTATTTAAGTATTGAACCAAAGGATTTGGATTCATCTCAATAAAGTCTTTCATTATATGTGTTTTTTAAAAAAGGTTTACAAACTTACTAAAAATTCATAACATAAGTCTAACAAAATTTTTGTAAATAATCAGTATTAAATTAACAATGAAATTTTCTTAACAAATATTATTATTGAATTGGGGGATCCATACGGACACCCTGCTGTTATAGTGGTAATAAGGGAAATAAGGAACACCCTCCCGTATACCTTTATACCTCTATACCGTTATACCCTTAAACCTATATACCTTTCTTTATTTTCTCCCGATTTTCCTGAAATATAATTCCAATAACTTCTGAGCTGCTACATAAGAACTTATTTTATCAGATAGAAATTCCTTTTCAAATACAGAAATTAATTTTTTTATTTCTTCATTAAAATAAAAATTATCCTTCAATTTTTGATTAATTGTACTGATCATTATTTGAACTGCCTGATTATGACGATTCTTTTGGAAATATCCGTTGTATTTAGTAAGTTTCCGGTATCCGGTAATTACATTCCAGATTTTTTCAATTCCATCTTTGTTCAAAGCCGAACAGGTTTCAACTACAGGACTCCATCCGGATTCATTTGATTGAAATAAGTGTAAAACATTTTTATATTGCGATAGAGCTAATTTAGCTTTTGATAAATTATCGCCATCAGCTTTATTTATTACGATAACATCAGCCATTTCCATTATTCCTCTTTTAATACCTTGAAGTTCATCACCGGCACCGGGAAGCATAAGTAATAGAAAAAAATCAACCATTGAATGAACAGCAGTCTCCGACTGACCTACTCCAACTGTTTCCACAAAAATTGTATCATAACCCGCAGCCTCGCAAAGAGTTATTGTTTCGTTTGTCTTCCTTGCCACTCCACCAAGCGAACCTGCTGCAGCAGAAGGACGGATAAATGCACTTTCATTTGCAGCCAGTTCTTCCATACGTGTTTTATCACCCAGAATACTTCCTTTACTCCTTTGGCTGCTTGGATCAATAGCAAGTACTGCAACTTTTTTTTGCAGGTTAATAAGATACATTCCCAAAGCTTCAATAAAGGTGCTTTTGCCAACTCCAGGGACACCGGTAATGCCTATACGAATTGAATTACCGGCATAAGGTAAACAACTCTCAATTATTTGCTGTGCTAATTTTTGATGTTCAGGCAAAGAACTTTCAACAAGTGTGATTGCTTTACTCAATATCATCCTGTTGCCTGATCTTATACCATCACAAAATTCACTAAGTTTTATGGATTTTTTCTTAGCGAGCTTAAATTTTTTCACAGCATCTACATTAATTGAATCGGGCTGTTCAATACCATTATTGACTTTTAAAGCAGAATCAATATGTTTTTTACTTTCTGACATTTAAGCTTTGTATTTTACAAAGATAATCAGATTTTTTAAATTTTACTAAACATTCCATTTCTATAATATCCCCTGATGGACATAATTTCAATTGTTTGCTATTTTTCCTAATAGAGAAATGAAATGTTTTAACAGGATATTTAAAATTTATTACTTTTGCAAAATTAATTCTCTCCGTAGCTCAGTTGGCAGAGCAGCTGACTCTTAATCAGCGGGTCGCGGGTTCGAATCCCTCCGGGGAGACTAATTTTCTAATATCTCAATTTTATTTAATGAAAGATAGGATTTGCTGGGGTGAAGCAGGTTGAACTTTCTAATTATAGACATAAGTTTATTCATACAAGAAAATAATTCAACCTAATTTCTTTTAAATAATTCTTTATTATTATTTTTGTAAAAAATGAATAATGATTGAAGAAAATTTGAATAAGTAGGCTTATTTCAAGAGATGTCTTAGTACATCTGAATTGGGAGGCTACAAAGGAGCTATACTGGATTACAACAAAATTATTGAAATAGATTCTTAATAATAATTTCGTTAAATTAACTTATTATTAAATAAAGTAGCGGTAAGTGTATTACTAATATTTTTTATTTTATCCAAATTAAAACTTCTTATATATTCTATTTTAAAACTTACCATCAAGATGCCGGCTATTGAATCGCTTTAAATATTCTTAAGTCCTATGTAAATAGGTTTCCGATTTTGAATTAATCTAATTTTTAATGGAAACTCCTTTTTGGTTTTTCGTGGAAAAAGAATTATTTTTGCAGACGTGTTTTTTGAAAAAACCTTGTCATTACGAATTATAAGGTAAAGGCACATAGATTAGTGCTAAAAATATTTTTTTCTTAAATAAATCTTAAAACATTTAACATTTTTATCCGGTACTATATTACTTAGAGTCAGTATATAATGTCCGAATATTTTTAATAATTTGAATATCGAATAATGATTAACCCCGATACTCTTTGCTATGGGGCAGGCGATTTTAGATTTCAGATTTTCAGATACTTCGCAAATCGTTAAGCGGTATTCGTTATTCTTAAATCAATTTATACTTACTTTATGGACAGACACTGCTTAATCTGTTGATTATGAGCATTTAATAATTTTTTTCGGGATGTGGCGCAGTCCGGTAGCGCACTTCGTTCGGGACGAAGGGGTCGTAGGTTCAAATCCTATCATCCCGACTTTTTTATTTTCAAGCCTCTTTAGCTCAGTTGGTAGAGCGGTTCACTCGTAATGAACAGGTCGCCGGTTCGAGCCCGGTGAGAGGCTCTCGTTAGTATTATTAATCAAAATAATTATTTATTTTTGATATAAGACTTTTAGGAGATATTGGTTTTAAAATAAAATCATCACAATTAGATACAATATAATTTTGTTCTTTCTCATCAACAGCATAAGTGGTTTGTAAAATTACCGGCAAATCTTTTCTGAATTTTTTAATTTCCTTAATAGCTTCTAATCCGTTAACTTTAGGCATGTGATAATCCATAAGAACCAAATCAATATTTTCATTTGCTTTACATTTTTCAATTGCTTTTTCTCCGTCTTCCACCCATATAAGATGTGCTTTAGTTTTATTCAGTGCAGCTTTTATCACCAAATAATTTATTCTAACATCATCAGCTATTAATATTATCTTATTTTCCCAACAAACATTAATTGAATTATCATTAATATCTCCATTATTGTTGATTTGATTTTTTGGGCTTTCCATGAATTATGGTTTGAATTTGATTAGAAATATTATTATTTAATTATTTTAGCAGCAAAATCCTTGCCAAAATTTGCAAGGGGCTGTTTTCCCGATGGTTACTAATATTAATTAAAATAACGAATGTCTATTTGTTGGAAATTTTTCCCAGATGTAGAACAACATTTTGCTTCAAGATAAATGATATCCATACGGATTTCTATTTCATAATGCATGTTTTTAAAAAAATAATATTATCAAGCTTTTATTTTAAAATATCAATATCGATAATTTTTTTAATTCTGCTTGTTTATAAATCAAAAACAAATTTTTATTAATTAAAATACAAGTAAGATGTTTAAAAAAGAAGTTTATACAGAAAGAAGAAACAAGTTAAAAAAAGAAGTAAAATCCGGTTTGGTATTAATACTTGGCAATACTGAAGCATCATTCAATTATCCTGCAAACACATATCATTTCAGGCAGGATAGTAATTTTCTTTATTTCTTTGGATTAGACCATCCTGACCTTGCCGGTGTTTTGGATATTGATAAAAATAAAGATTACATTTTCGGCAATGATGTTGATATGGATGACATTATCTGGATGGGACCACAACCTTTAATAAAAGACAGGGCTGCTAAAGTAGGGATTAAAAACACAGCACCATTTTCAAGCTTAAGTGAATTTCTGAATGAAGCTATAAAATCAGGCAGAAATATTCATTTTCCTCCGCCTTATCGTGGCGAACATTTGATTTTACTAAATAAATTATTGGGTTTATCAACCGAAAGGGTAAAAGATTATGTTTCTGAAGAATTAATAAAAGCGATAATAAAACTTAGATCTATTAAAGATAATTATGAAATAGCTGAAATTGAAAAAGCCGTTGACATTGCGTACGAAATGCACACTACAGCAATGAAGATGGCTATGCCCGGAGTAGTGGAGCGTGAAATTGCCGGTACAATTGAGGGAATTTCTCTTGCAAAAGGCGGGCCTGTTTCTTTCCCGATAATCTTAAGCATTAACGGACAAACACTGCATAACCATTATCATGGGAACACACTTGTAAAAGATAGAATGATGATCACTGATGCCGGAGCAGAAACAACAATGCACTATGCAAGTGATATTACAAGAACAGTGCCTGTTGGAGGTAAATTCAATAAAAGGCAAAAAGACATTTATGAAATTGTTTTGGCTGCTAATATAAAAGCAATTGAGGCAATTAAGCCTGGTATTCCTTACAAAGAAATTCATCTTTTAGTATGTAAAATCATAACAAAAGGTTTAAAAGAACTTGGTTTGATGAAAGGTGATATTAACGAAGCAGTTAAACAAGGAGCACATACATTGTTTATGCCTCACGGACTTGGTCATATGATGGGACTTGATGTTCATGATATGGAGAATTTAGGTGAAAATTATGTTGGTTATGACAAAAACACCAAACGAAGCGAAAAGTTTGGTACGGCATTCCTGCGTTTAGGCAAAGAATTACATACAGGCTTTGTCTTAACTGTTGAACCCGGTATATATTTTATTCCTGAATTGTTCAATCAATGGAAATCCGAAAAAAAATTCATTGAATTTATTAATTACGATAAGGTTGAAACTTATTTGGATTTTGGCGGCATCCGTATTGAAGATGACGTGCTGGTAACAAAAACCGGTCACAGGGTTCTTGGAAAACCAATCCCCAAAACAATTGCTGAAGTAGAGGATGTAATGGGAGGATAATTGGAAATTAGAAATTAGAAATTGGAAATTTATTGAAATAGGCAAGCTGGTAAGCGGTTTGAAACCGCTTACCAGCTATAAGAAATGGAATGTTTAATTTATTTAGCATGAAAAAAAACCTTTATATAATTTTTTTTATTGTTAAAATAATTTTTAAATTTGTACAATATTGAATTTACACTTCAAAATTGTACAACTATGTTGTATTTTAAAAGAGATATTGAAAAATCACTACTAACTGCTTCAAAATCATACCCCGTGGTTGTTGTTACAGGTCCAAGACAATCGGGTAAAACCACACTTGTTAAGCACCTATTCAAGGATATGCCTTATGTCAATCTTGAATTTCCTGATGTTTCCGAAATAATTCAAAGTGATCCGAAAGCTTTTTTTAACAAATATAAGGATGGGGTTATTATTGATGAAATTCAACGCATACCGGAACTTATCCGTTATATTCAGGGAATTGTTGATGAAAAAAAGAAAAAAGGTATGTTTATTTTAACGGGCAGTAATCAATTTTTGCTTCTTAGTAAAATTACTCAGTCATTAGCAGGAAGGGTAGCTATGTTTAAACTTCTGCCGTTATCTTTACATGAAATGAATAAACAAATAACCGGTAGCAATACCGGCAGTATAATTCTTAATGGATTTTATCCTGCAGTTATATCAGAAAAACTACCTCCATATATGACTTATCAAAACTATTATGACACCTATATTGAGAGGGATGTAAGAGAAATATCAAATCTTAAAAACTTATCGGATTTTCGGAAATTTGTAAGATTATGTGCAGGAAGAACAGCCCAAATTTTAAATGCAAATGCATTATCTAATGATATCGGAATATCTGTACATACTGTTAAAGCGTGGCTCTCAATTTTAGAAGCATCTTTTATTATTTTTATGTTACCACCGTGGTACGATAATATCCGTAAGAGGCTTATCAAATCACCTAAAATATTTTTTTATGATGTAGGTATGGCGGCTTACTTATTAGGAATTGAAAACATCATGCAACTTTCAAGGGACCCGCTTAGAGGAGCATTATTTGAAAATATGGTTATCATGGAATTTATTAAATCAAGGTTCAATAAAGGTTTAGATTCCCGGTACCATTTTTTTCGCGACAATCATGGAAATGAAATTGACCTTATTGAACCGTCAGGTAATAATATCAGTGGAATTGAAATTAAAGCTGCCCAAACTTTTAATAAAGATTTTTTAAAAGGATTAAATTATCTTAAAAATATATATTTGGAAAGATGTAAAAACAACATGCTTATATATGATGGTGAGAATATAGGGAAAATCAATCATGTTGAAGTAATAAATTTCAGGAATCTTGCTTATGAGTTATAATCAATGGAAGAATATTAGTTTCAAAACCGCTTACCAGCTAAAAGAAATGGGGTGTTTAATTTATTTAACATGACAAAAACCATAAAATATAAAAACAAACAAATAAATTACTGTGATTCAGGTCAAGGTAATGTATTGGTTTTATTACATGGATTTCTCGAATCATTGGAGATGTGGTATAATTTTTCCGTCGGACTTACAAAATATTTCAGAGTTGTTAGTATTGATCTGCCTGGTTTTGGAAAATCAGATTGTATTGAAGATATTCACTCAATGGAGTTGATGGCTGAGGTTGTGAAATCTGTTTTAGATTCTCTGCAAATAAAAAAATGTGTCATGGCTGGTCATTCAATGGGAGGATATATAACGCTTGTTTTTGCTGATAAATTTCCGGAGATGTTAAAAGGAATTTGTTTATTTCATTCACAAGCTCTGGCAGATACACCGGAAGTTAAATTAAACCGCGAAAGGTCAATAGAAATTATAAAATCACAAAGAGAAAACTTTATTAACCAGTTTATTCCCGGTTTGTTTGCACCTTCAAACATGAAATTGTTTAAACATGAAATTAATGAACTTCAGGAAAAAGCAGGAAAGACACACGCCAAAGGAATAATTGCAGCAATGCAAGGTATGAAAATCAGGGAAGACAAGCTGAAGTTTTTATCAATAACTGATATTCCCGTATTATTTATTGCAGGCAAACAGGATCCGAGAGTGCCGATTGATAAAGTTATGGCACAGGCAATTTTACCAAAACATTCCGAACTGCTGATTTTAGGTGATGTTGCCCACATGGGGCATATTGAAGATAAAGAGGCAACATTAAAAACATTAAAATATTTTGTTCTAAAATGTTTTGAATGATAAAGCCACAGATATTATTGTATGACAATACAATTTTTAAAATCACACATTAACAAGATTTTTTCTTCAATAACTTTCAACTATATTACTTATTTGTTTTTTGTAGTTTTGTCCTTCAATTTTAAATAAAATGAAGAAAACAAAAAAAGATAAAAGACAGGATATCAATCCAGTTATTTCAAATGCAAAACGAAACAGGTGGTTTGTTGGGATAATAATTGTTTTTACGATCGTATTATATGGTAACACAGTCTTTAATCATTTTTCATTAGACGACCATTATATCTCTGCAGACAATCCTGTTATTAAACAGGGGCTGTCGGCAATACCTGAAATATTTACTTCTTTATATGCTGAAGAGGCTGATATGGCTTATGGGTATCGTCCGATTGTAAAAACAAGTTTTGCTATTGAATATGAGCTTTTTAATGTTAATCCGTATATCAGTCATTTTTTTAATATTATTTTTTATCTTCTTGCCGGATTATTGCTTTTTAAGGTGTTAAAGAGATTGTTCAAAAATTTCAATGTTTACTTTCCTTTTGTGATAACATTGTTGTTTCTGGCGTTCCCCTTACATACTGAAGTTGTAGCGAGTCTAAAAAATCGTGACGAAATACTTAATCTTATCTTTTGTTTGCTGGCATTACAATGTTTTATTAAGTGGGTTGATCTTGAAAAAATCAAATTCCTGATATTAGGCTTGGTATTCTATTTACTGGCATTTTTATCAAAACAAACTGCACTTTCCTTTCTTTTCATTTTTCCTCTTGCTTTGTATTTTTATACAGATATAAAGTTAAAAAAGTTGTGTTATTTTTTT
>CAZREZ010000097.1:0-9461 GCA_964599115.1 uncultured Bacteroidales bacterium | reverse complement strand
AGAAATATCCTGAAAAAATTAATATTGTTGGATTTGCAACTGATGATGCAACAAATCCCAAAGCAAAAATTTCTGTAAAAAAACGAATTTGGCGTCTGTATTCTGAAAAAGAAAAAAATGAGCTTGTGAATAAAGTAAAATATTCTGCACTTTCATTTGGAATACCTTGTTATACAGGTGAAGTTAAAAATGAATTTTTTAGAGAATTATTAAAAGAATGGAATCCTGAATTGATTATTGTTTGTGGTCTGGGGCAAAAATTAGATAAACCGATTTTAGATTATCCGGTTTTTGGGATATATAATAACCACCCTTCCGATTTAAGAAAATTTGTCGGAACAGGAGCAAAACCTTATGAGACGACTATGGAAAAAGGTGATACTGAAACCAGACTGTCTATTCATCAGGTTTCGGAAGAAATTGATAAGGGTAAGATAGTTGGTATGTCACCCCCCATAAATATTTTAGCTGAAAACGGAAATTATCCTGAAGACTTAAGAAAATTACATGATAAAGTAACTTCTGTTTGCGGTTGGATGGCATTGGATATTGTTAATGAAGCTTTAAAAAGAAAACAGCAGGGACAAATCTTCCCGATTAATTCTCTTGACTTTGAGAGCGGTTTTCCCCGGGAAGTCAGGGATAAGTTGATGGAACCTGTTTTTGAAAATTCAAATAAAAGATTTTTTATTGATGAAACAAAAAACCGGCATACTTAAATTATTGAATATTCAGGCAGGTGAAGGCAAAGCAGTGCTTCTGCTCATGATATATTCGTTTTTCATGGGCTTGTCGCTTGCATTTTTCTTTACATCTACCAATGCTATTTTCCTGACTTATTTTGAGCCGAAAATGATTCCGGTTTCATTTATAGCTTCAGGAGTTGCTGTTTACCTTGCTTGGCTTCTTCTTTCTTTGATTGATAAGCGCCTTTCTGTTTCCAATCAGTTAGTAGTAAAATTGCTATTTATTACGGTATCTGTTGTGTTCATCAGTGTTGCCGAAAGTATAGCCGAAACAGGTTGGCTTGCATTTTTTATGTTTACATGGGTCAGGGTTATTGTCTATATTAGTTTAGTGACATTTTGGGGAGTTGCAGCAAAACTTTTCAATATCAGACAGGGAAAAAGAATTTTCGGTCTTATCAGCACAGGTGAGGTGATTTCGCTTATCATTGGTTATTTTTCAATTCCATTGCTTTTAGGATTTATGAAAACCACTGATTTGCTTTTTCTTGCTGCATTTTCCCTAATAGTTTGCGTAGTAGTTGTTATCTTAATAATTAAGAATTTCAAGGATAAACTTGAACCCGTTAAGATAAATCCTACTGAAAGAGTTATTAAAAAAGAAGAAAAGGCAAGCTGGAAATATTTAGATCTGATAAAAAAGCCATATTTCCTTTATATTTCTTTGATGGCATTACTTCCAATTTTTGGATATCTTTTTATTGATTTTAAATTTCTTTATCAGACAAAATTTGAATTCAATAACGACCAGCAATTAGTAGCCAGATTTCTTGGTATTTTCCTTGGCTTTGTAGCATTGTTTGAATTTGTTTTAAAAATATTTGTTTCTGGCAAATTGTTAACCAAATACGGACTTAAACCAAGCCTGTTATCCTTACCTGTTGCATTGATATTCAGTATTGTTATGGCAGCATTTTTAGGATCAATTTATGGACCCGTAGGTTTGTTTTTTGTTTTTATAGTATTTGCACGATTATTAGAACGTTCATTCAGAGGGGCAATTTACGATCCAGCATTTCAAATACTTTTTCAGCCTATACCTGCCAACCAGCGACTTGCCTTTCAAAGCCAGATAGAAGGAATTCCAAAAGCAGCCGGAACTGTGATTGTTGGTGTGTTTATTCTTATTCTTACAAGCTTTAGTTTTTTAAACCTTGTTCATTACTGTTATATATTTATTATTATTTTAATTATTTGGATCAGAATTACGCTTAGGATGTATCAGGAATATAGAAACAGATTAAAACATTTACTTGCAGAAGCCCCTGAAAATGTTAAAATTTCGACACAGATACAAAGTAAAAAAAATCAATTGATTAACTCTCGGAATTTAATCGATTTTTTTATTCAAAATGAAGAACCTAAAGCAATAGATAAACAATTAATATCTATAGAAGAAGATATATCGGAAGAAGAAAATATTTCGTTGGAGCAACTTGAAAAATTGTCAAAATCAAAATCAGAAAAAAACAGAGAAAAAGCAGCCAGACTTCTGGGCTATTCCGGCAGATACAAAGCATTTAGCGTTTTAACAGAATTATTGCAGGATAAAAATGTTGAAGTAAAAAAAGCTGCAATAATATCATCGGGGAAAATAAAACGCATAGAATTATGGCCGCATATTATTGAAAATCTTTCATCTTCAACTTATTCAAATACTGCCGAAGCAGCAATAAAATTAATTGGTGACCCAATATTAAAAGATCTGGAAAAATATTTCTGGAAAGCTTCGGAAAACAAAACCACACAACTGCGTATAATTCGCCTGATAACAAGTATTGGTGGCGAGAATGCAAAAAAATTATTAAAGAACAAAATAGATATTCCTGATAAAGACCTTCGTTATCAGATATTGCTTTCGTTAAGCTTGCTTGAATATCATGTTTCTAAAAATGAAGTTGCAGTTATAAAAGATGCAATTCAAAATGTTACAAACAACACAGTATGGGTTATGGCAAGTTTGGTTGATATTGGTGAAGATGATGAAACAAAAAAACTTTATAATGCTCTTCAATATGAACTTAGCGAGAAAAAAGAACAAATATTTTTACTCTTATCGCTTTTGTATGATTCAAAAACAATGAAACACATTCGTGAAAATATTGAAGCAGGAAATAATCAAACAAAAGTTTATGCACTTGAAATATGCGATATGACCGTTTCGCAGGACATTAAAGAACTGTTTTTACCATTGTTTGAAGACATGACGCTGCATGACCGAATTCATAAATTCAGTTTTCATTATCCTCAGGAAAAGCTGAGCAGATTAAATAGAATAAAAGATATTATAAATAAAGATTATACCGAAGTAAACAAATGGACCAAGGTTTGTGCGATTGAATTACTGGAAAATTATGATCCTGATGAAATATCGGAGATAGCAGCAGCAAACATAATTAATCCCAACCCTCTCCTGTCAGAGAGTGCAGCATGGGTGTTATTTAACAAAAATCAGGATAGATATTTTGATACTGTAATTAAATTTGAAAAGAAAGACATATTAAAAATTAAATTACTTACTAAAAATCTTAATGAAAAAATTAAAAATAATTACATATTAATTGCTGAAAAAATCAATATTTTAAAAAACACTGAACTGTTTAAAGACACATTAGAAATTAATCTCATGGATCTTGCAATAAACGCAATAGAAATAACTTTAAATAAAAATGATAAATTTTCAGTTCATGACGAAAATAAAAATTTTATATTTCTGATGATTGAAGGGCAAATTGATATTCAAAAAAATGATAAAACCCAAAAATCATTGATTGTAAATGATTATTTCGGAAGCATCATGGAAACTAAAAATTCGAAAGATAATTGGATTTATCAAACAAGAAAAAAAACAAAATTACTTGGATTAGATATAAATGACATGTTTAATCTAATGGATGAAAATGTTGAGATATAATGATAATATTCTTCACAAGATAATACGAAAACAAACATCATGAATAAATTAAAACATAATTTCGTTTTAAATAAAGGGGGGAAAATCATACTAAATATTTTGTTTATCCTTTTTATCAAATTTTTATTTTCCCAAACCGATATTGAATCAGAAACCGGTCTGCCTTTTATTAAAAATTATGATGCTAAAGAATATAAAGCTCATACACAAAATTTTGCAGCTCAACAGGATGAAAGGGGAATAATGTATTTTGGAAATTTTGTTGGAGTTTTACAATTTGACGGAAATTACTGGCGAATAATTCCTACTGAAAACAATACAAAAGTATCTTCTTTGACAATTAATAATAAAGGAATTATCTATGTTGGTGCAAGAGCTGAGTTTGGATATTTGAATTCTGATTCAACAGGGCAGATGAAATTTGTTAGTTTGAATCAGAAAGTTAGTGAGAAAAACCAAAACTTTTCGGAAGTAAATTATGTTTATTCATTCGGTGATGAAATTTATTTTATTACAAATTATATTGTTTTTATTTGGAATAACAATAATCTGCAAGTCTGGAAATCCGATGATGAAATAATCTCAGCATTTAATTTAAATAATAAATTTTATTTGCAGTTAAAAAATGCAGGATTAATGATTTTTGAAGATATGGAACTTAATATTGTTGAAGGAGGTGAGCTTTTTTCCGGGGCAGCTGAAATTAAAGCCATGATCCCTGTTAGCACAGAAGAAATAATTATTGCATGCGGAAACCAGGGATTATTTAAAATGAAAAAAAATAAAATTGAAAAATTCCCGACAAAAGCAGATAATTTTTTTGAAAAGAATAAAATTACTTCAGCAGCAGTTTTAAATGATGGAACTTATGCATTTGCTACAATCAGAAACGGTATTATAATTTTATATTCTAATGGTGAAATAAAGCAGCTTATTAATAAAAAAACAGGCTTACAAAACAATAATATACAGGCTTTGTTTGTTGATAAAAATAATGCATTATGGGCAGCTTTAAATAATGGTATTTCAATAATTGAAATTCCCTCTCCATTGTCTTATTTTGATAATAAATTGAAGCTTGACGGAGGAGTTACAGGACTTAAAAGATTTAATGGTAATTTGTTTGTTTCAACTTATCAGGGATTATATTATCTTAATGAAAAAACCGGTTTATTTGAAAATATCCCAGGAATCATTACAGCCTGCTGGGAAATTATTAATGCAGGAAATTCGCTTCTTGCTGCTACAAGCCAGGGAGTGTTCCTGATAGAAAATTTTAAATCAAATCGACTCACACAAGGATTTTCTTTATCGCTTGTTAGTTCACGATTTTCACCTCTGAAAGTTTATATTGGACAAACTGATGGCCTTGTTTCAATTGAGTTTAAGAATGGTAAATGGTCGGATGCACAAAAGATCAGGAATATAAACAACGAAGTAAGAGAATTAACTGAGGACAGCAAGGGCAATTTATGGTTCTCAAATCCTTCAGAAGGTATTTTTATGTATTCTCCTAAAAGAGGCTTATTGAAGCAGTTTAATGAATCAAACGGTCTACCTGCGATTTTAGGAAATCATCTGAATATTGTTAAAGGTGAAATTTTAATTTCTTCAAACAATGGTGTTTTTACCTTTAACTACAATAGTGATTCTTTTTTTAAATTTAGTTTACTTGATGAGGATACATTAAAAGAATCAAGATGGTTAAATAAAATTGTTGAAGATAAAAATGAAAATTTATGGGTTACCGAAGGCGGGGAAGCAAATTTGACATTATTCAAATTGGAAAAAAACATAGGGTATCTTGAAGACCAAACTCCTTTCCTTACTATAGCTGATTTTGTTGTTTGGACAATTTTTCCGGATGTGGATGATGTTTTCTGGTTTGGCGGTCCCGACGGATTAATCAGGTATAATAAAAGTGTAAAAAAAGATTATCAAGATATTTTTCCGGCAATAATCCGTGAAGTAACAATAAATAATGACTCAATTATTTATAATGGTGATTTGATATTATATCAGGAAGATACAATTTCTTATCTGTTTCAAAATCCTGTTTTTGACAGTAAAGACAATACTTTGCGCTTTGAATATTCATTACCGTTTTATGATGTTAAAGGGGAAAATAAATTTCAGGTTTATTTGGAAGGATTTGATAATGACTGGTCTGAGTGGACTAACGAAACACAAAAAGAATACACAAGTTTGCCAAAAGGAAATTATGTTTTTCACGTCAAGGCAAAAAATATTTATGATAATATTAGCGAAGAGGCAACTTACAGCTTCAAAGTTTTATCCCCGTGGTTCTTAACATGGTGGGCTTTTGTTTTGTATGTTATAATTGCAGGATTTTTGGTTTATATTATTGTAAAATTTCGCTCAAGACAATTATTAAAAGAAAAACATATTCTTGAAGAAAAAATTGCTGAAAGAACTACTGAGGTAGTACAACAAAAAGAAGAAATAGAACAAAAGTCTGAAGAATTAACCGACAAAAACGAAGAACTTGAAAAAATCAGTAATGTTGTAAAAGCAATAAATTCCGAAATTCATTTTTCCAATCTTTTACAATCCCTGCTTGAAAAAACTAAAATTATAAAAGCAGTTGAAAAATCCACTGCTCTTGTTTATGATGAATCGGTGAATGCATATAAGTTTAAAGCAAGTTTGGGTTGGGATGTAAAAAAACTTGAAAAAATTGAACTGAGCCTTGAACAGGCTGAAGAGCGTTATTTAAGAAATGCCGAAGAAATTTATGAAGATATATTTATAAAAAATGATTTTGAATTTCATAATAAAATTCCTGTACTTGATGAACTTGAAAAGCCAAAATCCATATTAGTATTGGTTATAAAAGTTGAAAATAAAGTAGAAGGATTTCTTATTCTTGAAAATATAAGTCGCAAAAATGCCTTTGACAGTAAGGATTTGAGCTTTATTAAAAATTCAAAAGAACATATAATTTCTGCTTTTATTAAAACTAAAATTCTTGAAAATCTTCAAGTTACACTTAACAATTTAAAAGACACACAGAATCAATTGGTGCAATCAGAAAAACTGGCGTCACTTGGTCAGCTTACTGCCGGAATTGCGCATGAGATTCAAAATCCATTAAATTTTGTAAATAATTTTTCTGCCCTTACAATTGATTTGGCTGATGAATTAAAAGAATATGTTGAAGAGGTGAAAGATAAAATCACAGAAGATTCTTTAGAAGATATAGAAGATGTGATTGAAACGATTGAAGGAAATGCAAAGAAAATTAATGAACATGGCAAGCGTGCCGAAAGTATTGTAAAAGGAATGCTTCAGCATTCACGAGGAAAATCAGGTGAATTTGAGGAAACCGATCTAAATAATATGATCACCGAATATGTTAATCTTGCCTATCATGGAATGCGGGCAAAAGATAAAAGTTTTAATACTAAACTGACTACCGAACTGGATAATAGTATTGGGAAAATCAAAATTGTACCGCAAGACCTGAGTCGTGTTATATTAAATATTGTAAATAATGCCTGTTATGCTGTCGATGAAAAAAGTAAAAAATTAAAGGAAGCTTATTCTCCTGAAGTGATTGTTAGCACAAAAAAACTTGATAATAAAATTGAGATCAAAATTAAGGATAATGGAACAGGAATGCCCAAACATGTAATTGAAAAAATTTTTAATCCGTTTTTTACCACTAAGCCAACAGGAAAAGGTACCGGACTCGGTCTTTCTATGAGTTATGATATTGTTAGGCAAATTCATAAAGGCACATTGGAAGTAAAATCAAAAGATGGAGAGTACACTGAATTTATAATTACAATTCCTGAAAAAAAATAAGCAGAATGAAACTAACATGAACCGACGGGTTAACCCGTCGGCTCACACTGGTAAATGATTATTTTTCCAAATATAAACAGATGAAGAAAATAATAATTTTTCTTGCTTTATTTTTTATAACAAAATCATTTTTGTTTGCTCAAACATCATTCAAATTCAATCAATATAATATTTTTTATGATGGTGCATTACAGCCGATTGCAACACTTTTTACAAATCATCAGATAAGTGAGAAATTTGGATTTAACAGTTATTTCTACGTAAATGCTTATGAAAAAAGTAGTTGGGGTGAAGGGCTCTTAGGATTTAGCTACGCAATAAATAAATTTGTAAAAGTTGGCTTTTTAGGAGGATTTCAGACAAATGAAACTGAAATTTGGCGGATTGCACCAATCATCTTTATGCAAAAGAATAAATTTTCGTTTTCAGGGGTTTTTGAATTTGGTGGTAAACGTTACCGTTGGGATACTATGGCTTTTTATCATCTTAAAAAATTCAAACTCGGTGTTGAGGGAATAAAATATTACAAAATGATTGCCTTAGGACCCAGATTTGAATATACTCTATATAGTAAATACAGAATAAACTTTTTTTACAGCGGATTGTTTGATGTTACATACGGTAAGTATGCTTCAATGATTGGTATTTATGCAATTTTTGGAACTTTGTAAAAATATTAATACTTTTGAAGAAGAAAAAGATAGATTAATCATAATTAATAAATAACTAAAAAATTTTTAGTATGAAAATAATGAGCGTTGATGATGAGCCGGATATGGAATTGTTAATACGGCAAAAATTCCGGAAGAGGATAAAAAGTGGAGAATATGAGTTTGTTTTCGCTGAAAACGGTTTGGAAGCATTAACAAAATTAGTTGAGCATCCCGACATAGGTATAATTTTAACTGATATTAACATGCCTGAAATGGATGGACTTACTTTACTCACAAAAATTAATGAACTAAAAAATCCTACGCTTAAAACAGTTATCGTTTCAGCTTATGGTGATATGGAAAATATACGAACAGCAATGAACCGTGGTGCTTTTGACTTTGCTACCAAACCTATTGATTTTGAAGATCTGGAAATAACAATAAGAAAAACCATTGAACAGGTAGAAGTTCTGCAAAGAGCTGAAAAGGACAGCAAACAACTTTCTGCTATTAAGCACGACCTGAAAATTGCCAAAGATATTCAGCAGTCAATATTACCTAAAAAATTTCCACCTTTCCCCAATCGTAAAGATTTTGAAATCTATGCATCAATGAATTCTGCAAAATCGGTTGGTGGTGATTTTTATGATTTTTTTCTTATTAATGATGAAATGTTAGGATTTGTAATTGCTGATGTTTCCGATAAGGGAATACCTGCTGCAATTTACATGGCAGTTAGCAGAACAATTATCAGGGCAGCAGCTTTAACAGGTTTATCACCTGAAAAATGCATGGAATATTCAAATGATTTGTTGTCAAAGGAAAATATTAGTGATATGTTTGTTACTGTATTTTACGGGATATTGAATACTAAAACAGGAGAAATAATCTATTCGAATGCAGGGCATAATCCTCCTTGCATTCTTAAAAAAGACGGTACTGTTATTGAAACAGAATTGACACATGATATTGTTCTTGGAATTATGGAAGATACCAAATTTAAAACTAAGAACATTAACCTTAAGCCGGGTGATACTATTTATCTTTATACTGATGGCGTAACTGAAGCAATGAACAAAAAACATGAATTGTACTCTGAAGAAAGATTAGAAAAAGAATTGATTAAACTCAAAGATTCTTCACCACAAGAAATAATTAATGGCATTATTTCTACCATAGAAGAGTTTACAAAAGGAGCCGAGCAATCTGATGATATTACTATGCTGACATTAAAATATAATGGAAACTAATTAGTGTTTGTCCAGAATGTCCGATTTCTTCGTTACGCTTGTCTTTCAAATCAGTCATTTACAAAAGTAA
>CAZREZ010000096.1:0-9478 GCA_964599115.1 uncultured Bacteroidales bacterium | reverse complement strand
ACAGGAGGTACAGGGAAAATCCCTTGATATTGTTTTTGATGAAGACCTGAAAAAACTGCCTGAAAATAAAGCTATCTGGATAATTGGCTTTGAAAACAAATTTGCCGGACTGTTTTCAATTCAGGAAGATTATGCTGCCTGTTTCAATGAAGCACAAAATGAACTTATCAATGATCTCCCCCAAACCGGCTCTCTTGTGTATGCCATTCCGAATCCTGAAAACAATGTGCAAACCATCGGATTTATCGGGACTAATGTAAAAGAAGCAATTCCCGGGCTAACAAGATTGCTTTCTCATTATGGAAAATACTCTTACCTTGGATTTGAAGGAAAAAGGCCATCAAACGTTTTAAAAGGCACATTTCCGGCTTTGAATTCGCCTTTGTTTTATTTAATTAAATATGATGGCAAAATCCCTGAAATAAAAGTAAAATTAAAACCTGAGAAAGCATTGGCAGAGTATAAATAGCATTTTAAAGAATATATTTTTTTTGAATATTTGACTTATTTTGCATATATTAGCTGTTATAGCTCATTTAACAAAAGAATAAGGCTCATAATTTTTGATATTTGAGCTATATTTAATATCTTTGTGAGCTATAAATAATAACTATGCTTGAAGATAAAGAAATAAAAATAGTGAATTTTGTTGAGCAAAATCCTTTATGTTCATCTTCTGATATTCATAAAGAAGTCTTAAATACCGTAAGTTATGCTACTGTAAAAAGAATTTTATCAAAATTAGTTTCTGAAAATTTAATATCTAAAAAAGGGCAAAGAAAGGGAACGAGATATACAATTTCACCTGTTTTTGAACTATTTCGACCAATTGATATTGAAAAGTATTATGAAAGAGAAATTGATGAAAGAAATATAAAAGAGATTTTTAATCTACACATAATTAGAACTTTAAACAGCAGTAATTTATTCACGGTAAAAGAGTTGAAAAAATTATCGTCTCTTCAAAATAGATTTACTGAAAACATTGCTAAACTAACTGAACTTGAATACAAAAAAGAATTTGAAAGATTAGCAATAGATTTAAGTTGGAAATCATCACAAATTGAAGGAAATACTTACACTCTTTTGGAAACTGAACGATTATTAAAAGAAAAAGAAACAGCTTCCGGCAAATCAAAAGAAGAAGCATTGATGCTTCTAAATCATAAAGAAGCAATTGATTTTATAATTGAGACCCCTGACTATTTAGTTCCGTTAACTATATCAAAAATAGAAGATATACATATTTTATTAACAAAAGATTTAGCAGTCGATAGAAATATTAGAAAAAGAAGAATCGGTATTTCAGGGACTAATTACCGCCCATTAGACAATGAATTTCAGATTAGAGAAGCATTATCAAATATGTGTGAATTGATTAATCATAAAGGGAGCATATTTGAAAAGTCTTTGCTTGCATTAGTCTTAATTTCATATATTCAACCATTTGTTGACGGAAATAAACGAACGGCAAGAATAGTAAGTAATGCAATTTTGATTAATAATATATATTGCCCGATTTCATTTAGAACTGTTGATTCTGTGGAATATAAAAAAGCATTGTTGTTATTCTATGAGCAAAATAATATAACTGGATTTAAAGAAATTTTTATAAATCAATTTGAATTTGCTGTAAATACTTATTTTTAAATATAAACGAGCTACAACACGCAATATATAAAATTGGACAGAAAGTGGTAAATATGAACGAATTAACAATAAATAAGAGGCTCTTACGATTTAATTGAATTATAGGATTGCATTTTCCTGTTAATAAGTATTGAAAGCTTTTAAAATATAAACAATAAAACATGATGTTTTGTCACAATTATTCATTATTGTTTGTGACAAATAAATACATAACTATAAGATGTTATCTGTTGAAAAACAAATAAATAAATCAATATCTAATCATAAGCGTGGAAAAATATTTTTCCCTTCGCATTTCTCGAAATTTGGCTCATCAACTGCAGTAAGGCAAGCTTTAAAAAGACTTGAAGAGAAGAATATATTAATAAGACTTGCTAAAGGCATTTACTTATATCCAAAGATTCATAAAGTATTTGGTGTTATTTATCTAGAAAAGGTGTTACTCGTTTAAGAAAAGCATCATGTAAATTTATTGATCAAGTATTTCAAGAGAAGTTAAAGAATAAGTTAATTGAAAATGGTGTTGAAGATTTTGAAATAGACATTCTCGGATTTGAAAGATCTGACACTGATCCTCTATCAATTGAATTAAAATACAAATCACTTACCGAAAACATTGAATATTTACAACCTAGAATTTTAATTGAGATTAGTTCTAGGGCTCTAAGAGAACCTTTCGAAAGAAGAAGTATAAACTCATATATTGGTTCTGAATTTAAAGACCAAAAATTTGCTGGTAAGTCATTTCTTGTTCCCACTGTAATTCCCACAAGGACGCTTCTTGAAAAGATATTTTTACTTCATGAAGAATTTCAAAAACCTGAAGAAAGAGACATAAGAAGTCAAAGAATGTCAAGACATTTATATGATATTTCGAGGTTAATGGATACGGAATTTTTAGAACAAGCTATTAATGATGATAAATTATACAATAACATAATTAAACATCGAGAAATGCTTAATAATGTTTCTTGGATAGATTATTCGAAACATGCTAAAGAAACATTAAGTTTTATCCCACCAGATTCAATAAAAGAAGATTATCGAAAAGACTATAATGCCATGCAAGAAAGTATGTTTTATGGAAAAACTGATACATTTGACAATCTAATCAAAAAATTAAGAAAACTAAATAATAGGATTAATAACATTGAATGAAAACTACCCCAAATAAAAATTTAAGAAAACAAAAAAAATATAACAAACCGTTGCATCTAATCCCAATAAATGAGAGATTCTTACGATTTATTTGAATCGCAGGGTTGCCAACCTTTGTAGGTTGGCAACCCTTACTATTTCAAAAACAAACAACTATCGCCATAACTTAAAAACCTGAAATCATTTGCAAGTGCAAAATCATAAGCTGTTCTCCAATCATCGCCGATAAATGCAGCAATTAACAGAAGTAAAGTGCTTTTGGGCTGATGAAAATTTGTAATAATTCCATTAATAATTTTAAAATCATATCCGGGAACAATCATCAGTTGAGTGGAACCGGTCAATATTTCAATATCTGAATTATTCATATAATTTAAAACTGCTAAAAGAGAATCCTTAGTGGAAATATGCTTGTTATACTTTTCTAAATATGGATCCCATTGCCGGATGTTGAACTCAACTAATGGTGAATTTTCAACAATCAATTTAACTCCAAACCAATACAAACTTTCTAATGTCCGCGTAGTTGTAGTACCTACCGAAATTGTTTTTTTTTTGTTGTTTTTAAGAAGTTTTCTTAATGTTGATTTTTTTACAAGCATTTTTTCATAGTGCATTTCATGCTGCTGAATTGTTTCGGCAATCACAGGTTTAAAAGTCCCGGCGCCAACATGAAGTGTTAGTTTATCAAACTGAATATTTTTATTTTTTAATTTTCTGAAAACTTTATCAGTAAAATGAAAACCTGCAGTCGGTGCTGCAACCGAGCCATTATTTTTAGCATATACGGTTTGATAACGAATTTTATCAGAACCAACAGCATTGCGGTTTAAATACGGTGGCAAAGGAACTAATCCCGATAATTCTAAAATTTCCGAAAATAATATATCAGCCGGTTCCCACTTAAATTCAATCAGGGAAACACTTTTTTCCTGTTCTTTTCTTTCTGCTGTGAGTACATATTTTTTATTATTAAATTCAAAACTTTTCCGCAATTTTCCTTTTTTCCATCTTTTTGAATTTCCAATAAAACATTTCCAAACAGAATATGATCTTTGCTGAAAAGCTAATTGAATCTCTTTTGCAGGTTCAACAGGTTCCAGACAAAATATTTCAATTTTTGCTCCGGTTTTTTTCTGGAATATCAACCTTGCCTGAATAACTTTAGTTTCATTAAGAATTAATAAGCTTTTTTCAGGAAGAAAATTAGCTATATTTTCAAAAGCCTCTTCTTTTATCTTGCCATTTCTATAATAAAGAAGCTTTGATTTATCTCTTTCTGCTAATGGAAACTGGGCAATTCTTTCAGGAGGAAGGTAATAATCATATTCAGAAATAGCAATATTTTTAAGACTTTTCATTGTTAATTTAATACTGATTAGTTACGCAAATTTAAATCAATTTTTAAGTACTATGTTGTTTTTCTGAGGGAAAATTATTTTTAATTTTATTTTTTTATTATAATAATATTACTTTTATCTTTTTACTTTTATCTTTTATCTTTTTTTTTGTTTTAGCCCTCAATATTTAATATAAAACCAATATTATACACAACAGCATGAATATCAAAAAAAACATACCCAACTTTATCACTTTACTGAATCTTTTCAGCGGTTGCCTGTCGATTGTGGCAGCTTTTGAAAACAATTTACTTTGGGCGGCTTATTTTATAGGAATAGCTGCAATTCTTGATTTCCTTGACGGAACATTTGCACGGATTTTGAATGCAAAATCTGAAACCGGCAAACAATTAGATTCGCTTGCAGATATTGTTTCTTTTGGTGTAGCCCCGGCAATAATTCTTTTTCATTTAATAAGTCATAGCACCGATTTACCTGTACTGGAAATATCCGGTATTAACCTGCTTCCGTTTATTGCATTTTTTATTCCGGTATTTTCTGCGTTAAGACTGGCAAAATTTAATATTGACACCCGACAAACCGAAAGTTTTATCGGATTACCAACACCTGCAAATGCTATTTTTATTGCTTCGCTTCCATTAATATTAATACAACAATTTCCAGACTATCAATGGGTTTTTGATACAATCAAAAGCTCATGGTTTTTAATGTCTCTAACTATTATTTTATCAATCTTACTAATATCAAATATTCCTTTGTTTTCGCTGAAATTCAAAAACCTGAAATGGAAGGACAATAAGGACAGATATATATTCTTAGTAATATCAATTGCTTTTATCTTAATTTTTTATTTTGCAGCAATTCCTTTAATAATAATACTGTATATACTTATATCTGTTTCTTTACCGTCTTAACTCAAACTTTTCACCAAGGTAAACTTTTCTAACATGTTCGTCTGTGGCAAGTTCTTCGGAAGTGCCTGATTTCAGGATAGAACCTTCAAATAAAAGGTATGATCTGTCGGTAATGGAAAGTGTTTCGTGAACATTATGGTCGGTTATTAAAACACCGATATTTCTATTTTTAAGTTTTTTAACAATATTTTGAATGTCTTCAACAGCTATAGGGTCAATACCTGCAAAGGGTTCATCAAGCAGAAAAAATTTCGGGTCAACAGCCAGTGCACGTGCAATTTCAGTTCTTCGTCTTTCACCACCCGATAATGTAATTCCTTTGCTTTTCCTGATATGCTGAAGTCCAAATTCGTCAAGCAATGATTCAAGTCTTTCTTTTTGTTGTTCCTTTGAAAATTTTGTAAATTCCAGAACTGCCTTTAAATTATCCTCAACACTCAAGCCCCTGAAAACAGATGCTTCCTGCGCAAGATAACCTATACCCAGTTGAGCCCGGCGGTACATGGGTTGGTTTGTAATTTCCATATTTTCCAAAAATACTTTTCCGGATAAGGGTTTTATTAAGCCAACTATCATGTAAAACGAAGTTGTTTTTCCTGCACCATTCGGACCAAGCAGCCCTACAATTTCACCTTGATTAACATATAAGGACACTTCATTGACAACAGTACGTAATCTGTATTTTTTTACTAATTTTTCTGTTCGCAGGATCATAACTTGAAAATAACGTTCAAAAGTACTAATATATTTTTAAAATGAAAACTGGAATGAAAAGAAAACTGCAAATTTGTCAATACCCGGATTTTCCAAATGTGAAAGTCTCCAAACAGCATCTATTCTTAAAAATCTGAAAATATTTTCTATACCAACACCTGCTTCATAATATGGTTTGTTTAAAGAATAAGTTATTGAAGGAAATTTTGAATATTCTTTATTTTTTTCACTGAGTGTACCTATTACTCCTTTGATGTATGCTACCTCTCTCCATTTTAATTTTCTCATCAAGGGAATTTTATTTAAAAACAATCCATCGAAGTGATGAGTGTAATAAACACTTATATATTGATCGCTAATAAATTCAAAATAATTCATCAGGTTATAAGCATATTCATCAAAAATAAAAGTTTCGTTTCCTGGGTGAAGTATCAGCAAAGGGTAAGGAAGTGTACCCCAGATTTTTCCTGCTTCAATAATAATTTTTGACCAACCATAAGAAAATATATTAAACCAATCCTTTAATCCAAGCTGCAATCTATGATACTTATATTCGCTGTTTAAAAATCCTGGTATGCCATAGCCATACCTGATACCTAAAACAGGATATGTGGTTCCAAGGCTTACTCTTACAAATTCACCCATTACAAATTTTTCATCATAAGCAATTCGAGTATCCAACCTTATTTCAGAAGTTATAATTGAGGATTTCTCCTCAACTTTGCCATTTTTATATATTTCAATTGTTATTGGTTCGATAGGAAATATATCTCTGTGAATAAAGTTTATTGTATTTGAAAATCCCGTAAACCATTCATTCTGATAAAAAGCCTTATATTGCCTGACCATTGATAATTTATTTGATGGATTTCTTCTGAAAAACGAAGCAAAAAGATTATCTTCACTGTAAGCATTTTCACTTTGGCCTAACTGTTCAATATCGTATAAGTATGAAGCGCCAAAGGAGCGTCTCGGATTTTTTGAGAGTATATAAAGAAATCCTAAACCATATTTGAATTTTTCATCATTTGTTCCATAAGCAACATGAGCACTAAGCATAAGTTTCTTACTGAAATCATTACTTGTTCTGCCACCCAAGCGAAAACGTACACCTTCAATTTCATTAAAACTTAACATTTTATAATACGGTCCTATTTCTACAGGTCCTTTAATATAATATCCATTGGTTATCATATAAATAACATCCACATAAGTCTTGAAAACAGGAATGCTCTTCACGGAATCAACCATCTCATATATTGTCTGTTCTTTTTTTGTCAGACTATCGTGACGGGCATTATCCCAAAATTCTTTATCTTTTTCAAAAGAATCTTCTTCAAATGAAACATTAACAGGCGTTGAATAAAAATTTTTTTCTTTCGGCCGATTAAAGACAAAATTTTTATATGTTGTTGTACGATGACCAAAAAAACCAAGCACTCTTTTTGTATTCTCAATAACATTAAAATCAACAACCATATAATCTTTTGTAATCATCCAATGCTTATTTTCAATTTTGTCATACTCTTGCCGAAGTGCGAGGTCGTTAATAAAGTTTATGTTAGCATCGCCAATAATACGCATGTCAAGTTCTTTAATAGCATAAGTTGTATCATTCACCCAAAAATTTCCCGTGAATGTTAATTCCTGTTTTCTTTTAGGTTTAAACATTATTTGATAACATAATTTATTGCCTATAATCGCAGTATCAACAAGATAATATTTATAATATGAAAATCCGAAATTTGCTATTGGGCTAACAAAGTGTTTTTCAAAAATACTTATGTAATTATCGTATATGTTTATATTTTGATAAAGGTCGCCTAAAAATTGTGAAATGCTTTCATTTTCAAATCCTGATGTTTTTGAAGCTTTAATTATTTCTTTTTTGGATTTGGGATTTCCCCTGTAATAAACATCTGATAAGGATTCTGACAAAAATAACGGTAAATATGCTTTCCCGTTTATTGTTGAAGTATCAATATAACTAAAAACAAATTTAAATGGCTTAAGAATTTTTCTGTTTCTGAATTTCTCAGTAATATTATTAGCATCAAATTGTATTTTATTATAAACCTCGTATTGATAATAATCAAAATTTTTTCGGTTATTTACTTCCTTATTTTTAATAATTTTCCTGAGTAAAATGTCGGCAGGATTCTCTCCGGCCACAATAACAACTTCCGACAAGGAAATACTACTTTGATTTAAATAAAAATCTATAACCTGAAATATATTTTTCACCACTTTTTTGGTCACAGTATTATATCCAACAAAAGAAGCAGCAATTGAATCGGATGGATTTCTGGTTTCAAATGAATATTCACCCTCAAAATTTGTTATTGTTCCGATGTTGGTTCCTTTTAAATAAACATTAACAAAAGGAAGAGGTTGTTGATTTTCAACATCAATGACTTTTCCCATAATTTTTGTTATCTGCCCATAAGTAACTGATACCAAAACCATCAAAATAAATGACAGGATTGATTTTCTGAAAAAACTCTGGGAAAATAGAATCATAAAAATGACTTTCAATAATTTAAGATTATGGTGATAACAAATGTGAATATTCAAATTTCAAATAAACATGATAAGGATGAATAGATTCAAATTAATCCTTAGCCTAAGCCTTACGACTGAAAGGAGTCCTTATGGGTCCTTAACTTTAATTTAACACTACTATAAAATTCCTTCTTTTAAAATATCATGCAAATGAATTATTCCTACATATTTATTATTATCAATAACGGGAAGCTGAGTAATATTATTTTTTCTCATAATATCCAAAGCATCAACAACAAGGCTTTTTGCATCTATTGACTTAGGGTTACTGATCATAATATCTTTTGCCGTTAAACCCTCAACAGAAGTTTTCCGGTGAAGCATTCTTCGCAAGTCACCGTCAGTAATAATACCGATCATTTTATTATTTTCCATCACAGCTGTTGCACCAAGTCTTTTTGATGAAATTTCAAGGATAACAATTGTTATATCATCATTTGAAAATACTTCGGGTTTTTCATTATTTTTATATAGGTCTTCAACTCTCAGATATAATTTTTTTCCTAAAGTGCCTCCAGGATGAAATTTAGCAAAATCACTGGCAGTAAATCCTCTGCATTTAAGCAAACTAACAGCCAAAGCATCACCCAAAACAAGCTGGGCAGTAGTACTTGATGTTGGAGTTAAATTATTAGGACATGCTTCCTGCTTAACTGTTGAGTCAATAATATAATCTGCATATTTTGCCAAAAACGATTCTTTGTTCCCAACTAACGCAATTAATTTGTTTCCTCTTAATTTTAACAATGGAATCAAAACTTTTATTTCCGGAGTATTACCACTTTTCGAGATACAAATAATTATATCATCTTTTCGAATAATACCCAAATCTCCATGAATAGCATCAGCCGCATGCATAAAAATTGCCGGTGTATCGGTTGAATTTAATGTTGAAACTATTTTAGAGGCAATATGTGCACTCTTGCCAATCCCTGTAATAATAACTCTTCCATGAGTATTGTATATCAGTTCAACACATTTGGCAAAATCATCATTAATTGATTTTTTTAAATTTGTTATTGCATTTAACTCAATTTCAATAGCATTTAATGCAATATTTTTAATATCTTTATATGATTTCAAAATTTTTTTTATAAAAATTTGTTTAATAAAATATTT
>CAZREZ010000095.1:0-9489 GCA_964599115.1 uncultured Bacteroidales bacterium | reverse complement strand
TTGCCCAAAACGTAGCTGGAAGGTGGAGGATACAGTCTGAGAAGGGGAAGCTGCAGCTAAATATGCATCAATATCCAGGTTGCTAACCGTGTTCCAGTTACCTGCTGTACCCTGATTAGCATACAGATTATAAATTTCCACCCATGCACCGGTATTGCTGCCTCTAATCCAGACACGATTATTAGGAAGATCATCTGCTCCATGGTGCATATAATAGAATGATAATTCAAGATCGGTAGAACTGCTGTAGTTACTCAGGTCCACGGTTGCGATCAAATAATTAGTATTATATGCACCGGATGGATATCTGTCAAGTGTTGCAGCCCTGGAGCCTCCATGGTAAAAACCGCTTCCTGCTTCAAAACGCAATCTTCCACCGGCATCAACCATATCATAATCCCATTCGGGAAGGCCATCCAAAGAGTTCTGATCAGCAGAATAAGTAGCTGTACCTGCATTTTCCCAGTCTTCTGTCCAGGGTAAAATACCTGTTCCCGGCAAAGTAGTAAACACATCATTTTCCCCGTAACCGGTACCATTGGCATTCATGGCGTATGCCCGCAGGTAGTGAGTGGTGTTTGAACCCAGTCCGGTCAGGCTAAATGAATAGCTCCCACTGGTTACTGTTGGTGAAGTTTGTACTTTGGTAACACCACTACTGTTAATTTCAGGGTTAGGATTGGTACCAAAAACCACTCCGCTTTCGATAACCGAACTACCAAAATCATGAGTTATATTACCATATGCAGTTGCTGTACTTGACCCAACACATAGCGTTGCCTGGGTTTCGATAGCAGGTGGAAAAGAACATGTACCATTCATTGTTAAAGAAGATACATAAGGTTTGTGGTTATGTTTAGATATTGTTAACATTACAGCAGGGGAAGGCCCTGTAATTGAATATGCAAGAGATCCGCTACCTGATCCATCCAATGTAGTTTTTGAAATCAATTCATTATTAACAACCAATGTAGCTGTTGCATCAGGTGTAGAACCTGATATTGCAAAGGATGTCCCTGCACAATTTATGGTAGAAGAATGTGTGGCGGTGATTACGCTAGTATTAGGATTAGCTGTCCAGATTTTCATAGCTGGATCCCCAAAATAGTGCATCAATTCATGTTCGAAATAGTTGTAGTATCCATTCCATGTCTGAACCTGCCGAATCAGCCCGTGATTTAATACATCGCCCAACGTATAAATATCTGCATGAGGGGTGGGGGGTGTGGAACTGCCTCCTGAACCGGTGAAGTTGGGAGTGAGTCCCGGATTTGACCAGATGGCATCAAACAAACCCATTGCGAAACCATCATTATAACCACTAGGGCTCGCATGTGCTGCGGCAAAAACACCAATGGCTCCACCATTGTTTTTTCTGATCAGTTTTTCAGCAAAACACTCTGCAAGCTGGAATTCTCCGGTGTGACAATTGATACTGAAAATAACAGGCTGCCTGGTTGTGTTAGTGATGCTGTTAATGCTTGTCGTAGTAAAGTAGGGATCGGCCCATCCACTCCCGCCGGTATATCCGTGATCACGGTGAAGCACATAAAATCGGCCTGCATTGATGGCGGTGATGATATCACTCTCGCCCGGATGCCATCCGCCTTTCCAGGGAAATCCACTGGATCGTAACAACGCTGTGGGTATGGGCTCACCGGCTGAATAGGTGCCGTTGTTCCAGTTAGTTGGATTGGCTGCATCATCTGTCTGATAAATCCGTTCAACAGTATAGGTGGTATTCGCCAGCATATAATCACGAACCTCCTCACTGGTCTGGCAAAACCGCCTGTCAGCATAATCATTGAAATCATCAGTGTCCTGAAATGCCGCACAATGCAACGCTGTAGCATAAAATGCAGGATCATTGACCGGATTCTTTTCATACGCAATCATCTTCTGAACAGCCGTGTTTGCCTCTGATAATGATGAGACGGATATCCTGCCACGGGCCATGTCCGGCACATAATCACCGGCGCCATCCATGCAGGAATAATAGTTATCGGTCTTGAAGGTTGGATAGGGCGACCATATACTGGTTGCAGTTTCTCCAGGAACAGCATATAACCCGGCATGGTCGCCGATAATTACAAAATAATCGGGATGAGGGGCCCAGCCGTGGTACCTGGTATGGATCGCTGTGGTGACCTGTGTAGTAGTCCAGCTCGCCTGAGAAACTACTTCAACCGTATAACCTAACTGACGTTTCCAGTTCGCCAGATCATTGGCAGCAGACAAATAATTGGAGTGTGTGATAATGATGTAATTGTTGGCACCTGGACCCAGCAGGGATTCACTGTTCTGAATCCCGTCAGGAATGCTTTCCGGATTGACCACATAACGCTTCAACTTGTTCGTAAAGTCCCTGGAATTTGACTCGCCGATATCGGAAAAAGATTTTGTCCCACCAATAAACTCCAACCGGAATTTCATTTGCGTATACACCCTTATTGTGCCTGTAACCGGGTTAAACTGTATCGGTCTGACCTGGGAAACAGCGATGGGGACTCCTCTGCATAATAGGATTTCCGTGATCTCTACAGGTTCTTTTGGAAAGAATTCATCGCTATTATAAATACTTTCATCTTTTTCAAATTCGGGTTCAGGTGAACCTTCTGTATCATTCGCGGGCATTAAGGCAGGATGGATCATATACCCCTGGTATTCTTTGTATTCAGCATGGATCAGAACGATCTTGCCTACAGCATTTTTTGGCATTGCGATGATTTCGTTATACGCCGGCAGGGCCGGAGCACCTACCTGCGTCATTTTCGTAAAACCATTGATGTGCAGAAATTGATAAACCTCTCCACTTACTTCCTGTTCTGATATTGTGGCAGCTGTGAAATTATAGGTAACTGTGCAGCTTAAAGCACCGCCATTTTCAAAAGTACGAACAGGTAAAGTACTTTCAGCAGAGATACTTTGTATACCGGAAATAAACGATAAATATTGGCCAAAAAATGTTGTTGAAAATGCCAATAATCCACATAAAGAAAAGATTGCTTTTTTCATTTTTATAGTTATTGTTAATAATAATTTTACAGATATGTTATGTATTATTAAAATACTAATTAATCGTTAAAATTTCAAATTTTGTAACTAATCAGTTTTTTAATCAATTCCTATTCTCTCCCGATAGATATCAGGATTAAGGATAGATTTTAAAAATGGTATCCATATTACTGAAAGGAATCCGTATGAACGAACGCCCTTCGGTTGTAAGGGGAAACTAAAGTGAAAAGGCTAAACCCTTATTTCCCTTTTAATTACTGCAAATATACAATTTTTAAAAAAAAAAATCAAGAAATATTTTACATTTCTTTTATTCGTTAGTTGTGAGCTATCTAGCTAAAATACTGTTATTTTAAAACAACTGACAAGGGTACTTGCACCCTGTTGGTGTTTCACAAACAAATATTTACAAAAAAATTTGCGGATTATTAGGATATTTAAATATTTTTATGTACTTTTACATGTGTAAAATATTATTTTTTATAAATTCTAAATTTTTTATGCTATGAAAAACTTTATTAACAAAAAAACAAGTTTATTTGTACTTTTTTTCTTGCTTTTTATTAGTACAATAAGTGTTAATGCACAAGTTGCAATTAACACCAGCGGAGCTTCACCCGATGCCTCATCAATGTTAGACGTTGTCTCTACAAACAAAGGAGTTTTAATTCCCCGGGTTACTTACTCCTCAATTTCCTCACTTTCAGTACAAGGATTATTAGTTTATGTTACTTTAGGCGGCCCAAACGGAAACGGATTTTATTTTTATGAAAGCGGATGGAAAAAACTTGCAGGCGGAACAGGAATATTGGGTGTAACTGCAGGCGGAACAGGAACGTCAACACAATTTACTACCGGCTCGGTTGTCTTTGCAGGGGCAAGTGGAGTTTATTTGCAAGATAATGCAAACTTTTTCTGGAATAACACAAACAAATGGCTTGGACTTGGCATCCACCCCAGTTCTAATTTTCATATTTATGAAAATAATACTAATATAATACCAGCATCATTAATAGAACAAGACGGAACCGGCGATGCTGCTATGCAATATTATTTAACCAGCGGACAATCAATAACTACCGGAATTAATAATAGCGACAATGATAATTTCAAAATATCAAATACTACGACTTTAACAGGCACTACATACGGCGATGGAAATACTATGATGCGTATTCATACCGAAGCTGGAAGTCAAGGAATTACTGACCTTAATCACCAAAGCAGAGCAAGGACATGGCTAGGAATACTACAACCAATCCCAACTGCTGTGTGGACAAAAGTGGATTTTGATAACATGAATTACGATGAACATGCAGAATTTACATTAGCCCCCCCTGCTGGTAATGCCACTTTTACAGCAAAAGAAGAGGGTTATTATCAGGTAAATTCAAGGACTGAATTTGATACTGAATCTGTCGAACAAACGCAACAATGGGGATATGTTTCTATTGCAATATTTGTAACCGATGTTACTGGTACTACTAATATGTACGCACAAGGTAATAATTTGCAGGTAACTGATGGTTTAAATCATTTATTACCACGCAATAATGCACCAAATGTTAGCGATGTTGTTTATTTACAAATAGGGGAGAAAATTGAAATTTTTGTATATCAAGACTTTGCTATTCCTACTGCAAATATTAAAGATAAAACGGAGATAACTTATGTATCAATTCACAAAATAAGTTAATTAAAATATTTTTTTCTATTGATTAATCTTCAAAATTTTATTTTTACGTTTTTTATTATTATTCTTGTAGAGAATTCTAAAAGTAAATTCTTTATGAAATATATTAAGCTATTTTATGTGATCATTTTACTGTTCAGTAATTTATTGAACATTCATGCCCAGAATAACCGACAAGTTGTAATTGATCCTAAAGCACACCATCTAACAGATATCCAGGTGGGTATTGATAAAAACGGAAGTGTGGTCTTTAAAGGTAAAAATTTATACTTTGTTAATCAACCCGGAAATCCTGACATACCTTATCGTCATTTTCAGATTCTTCTTCCGGCAAATTGTGATGCTACAAGCATAAAGCTTGATCTGGACTTTATACAATGGGAAACATTACCTGGAAAATATCATTTACAGCCTGCACCACCTGCTGCTACACGAGATAATGATGATATATGTGTGTTATATCCTGAGGATTATCATATTATTAATAACAAAAATTTGACTGTATATCAAAATGAAAACTGGTATCCAAATATTCATACAATAGAAATCCAATCAGGTTTTAAAGGCATATACCTCATTGCTTCATTCGATATACCGGGTTTCAGGTACAAACCGGTTACCAAACAATTGCAGAAAATCCTGGGTGGAGTGATAAGTGTATTTTTTGATACTAAAGATTTTTCAGTTCATACTGAACAGGAGTTTTTTCCTGAGCTGTCTGAAGATATCCTCCTTACTGAGGATGCATTGAGTAGTTATGACGGCACTCATGATGGTGTGAATTCAGTAACAGGTTATGCCATTATCACAACCAGCACTATTGCTGCTGCGGCCACAAAACTCAATGAGTTTATCAATGCAAAAGAGAATATGGATTTTACAGTGCACCTGGTTACCGAATCGCAATGGGGCGGTAGTACGGGTAATACTGCTGCTGAGAATATACACAACTGGCTGCAAAACAATTATTCCAGCCTTAGTTTGGAGTATTTACTCCTTATTGGTGATCCTGATCCCAGTGATGGCGATGTACCTATGAAAATGCTTTGGCCAAGAAATAATGCAACAACTTATACTCAGTATAAAAATGCTCCTTCTGATTATTACTATTCGGACATGAATGGTAACTGGGACCTTGATGGTGACGGATATTATGGTGAATGGGGTGATGATACCGGGCCGGGTGGATGTGAAAGGACTTTTGAGATCATTGTGGGACGGATTCCTTATTATGGTAATAGCACTATACTGGATCAGATTCTAAACAAACTGATATGCTTCACCTTTGAACCTCTTAGTATGTCAGGCTGGAGACAAAGTGTTATTCTACCTATGGAACCCAGTGATGCAAGTACTCCGGGATATCACCTCGGGGAGGCTATTAGGGATAATTTTATTGCAACTAAACCAGGCTGGACCTCACATCGGATATACGACAGCAACTATGGGCTTCCCGACCCTCCTGAAACCATTCCATGTAACTACAGCAATGTTTATAATGCATGGATATCTGACCATCCTGCTGCAGCTTTCTGGTGGACACATGGTAGTTCCACTGTTGCAGCTGATATTATGAATACTTCTTATGCTTCATTGCTTAATGACAGCCTTCCGGCTTTTACATTTCAGTGCTCATGCAATAACGCCTATCCTGAAGTATCCAATAACCTGGCCTATTCATTGCTGAAAAACGGTTCACCCTGTGCATGTGCTGCAACACGCGTGTCGTGGTATTATGTCGGACAAACATATTTTAATAACTCCCCATCCAATTCAGGTATGACATACGAATTTGCCGAACGATTGGTTGGTGCTGAAAATACATGTGGCTTTTCGCTTTTTGATTTAAAACAGGATTTGTCAATTAATGCAGATTACCTGTGGATGAACTGTTGCGTTTTTAATTTGTATGGAGATCCATCACTGGGTTTGATAACACCATGCCCTGATATGATAACCCTCGAAAATGCTGATGTAGATATTAATTCATGGAGGTTTTATTCAGCTTCATCAAGCATAACATTTGCAGGTAATTCAAACACCTATACAGTGGGGGGTAGCACCAATTCCGGAGCTACAGTAACTGCAACCAGTAACAGCAGTATAACACTTAATCCGGGATTCAATGCCGAGACAGGGTGCAGGTTCAGTGCCTGGATTGGTAACGGGTGTTCTGCCCCTGCACCAATGTTGCTCAATTATCAGTATTTAACTCTAATGAATACTGATGAACCTGACTTTATCTATCAAAACCGGGAGATTCATATTTACCCCAATCCTAATACCGGTCGCTTTAGTGTTAACTTTACGAACGAAGAAGTTATTTCTGATATTATCATTATGAATTTGCATGGTGTTGAGGTGCATAAAGAACATCTGGAAAATCAAAGTAAGGTAGAGCTGGATATAAGTCATCTTTTACATGGAGTATATATTATTATCTTACAGTCGGAAAATCAGGTTATTACAGGTAAAATAATCAAAAACTAGGTTAATATTATTATATTTCAAAATAAAATAATGATACCATTTGAATAACTATAAAAAAAACTTGTTTTTATTAAATATTTTGTTTATATTTGTAAATTGAATTACTACATTTCATAATTTTTTAAAGTTAAACCATAAAAAATCAAGTAAAATGAAAACATTAAGAAATTTATTAATCGCAGCCTTATTATTAATGGCATTTACTACATCTGCCCAGTGGAATTACAACGGCACTCATATTTATAATTCTAATACGGGTAACGTCGGGATTGGTACCACCAATCCATTAAAAAAATTACATGTAGAAGGTGAAATGGGAGTTCAAAAATCAGATGCTCCTCGTTTCTTAATGCGGCGAACATCAGGAAGTCCGATTATGTGGAACTTTGAAGTTGGGTTATATGTGCAGGGAAATGGTTTTGCATTTTCAGATTTAACCAATAGTGCCCAAAAATTAATTCTGGAATCAACCGCATCAGGTAATGCATATTTCCCTACCGGTGGTGTGGGAATAGGCATAACCAGTTTACCTACTGGCTATAAACTGGCTGTAGATGGTAAAGTTATTGCCGAAGGCATGGAAGTGCAATTATCCGGAAGCTGGCCTGACTTTGTATTTGAAAAGAATTATGAACTTCGTTCTTTATCAGAATTAGAAGAGTTTATCAATGCAAATGGCCACTTGCCAGATGTCCCCACTGCCGAAGAAGTTGAAAACAGTACCCTGGATCTTGGTAAAATGGATGTTGTGCTGCTTAAAAAGATAGAGGAACTTACATTGTATGTCATTGAACTGAAAAAAGAGATTAAGGAGTTGAAGAAGCAATAACCACACAACACCATAAGATCATGAAGAAAATAATAATTATTATCATCATTCTTTTCAGTGTTAGTGTGACCTTTGCTCAACTCACTATCACAAGCGGATCACATCTGGTGGTCAATTCAGGCGCCACTGTTATTGCAAACGATGGTATTACTGCGACCAACGCAACCATTACGAATAATGGCACCATCGAAAACAAGGGCGACTTGATTAATAACACATCGAGCCTGTTTGCCATCGGTTCATCAGGTACTTTTGTTTTTAAAGGAAGTTCCGCGCAGGAAATCACTGGTAATGCCGATGCAGGTTTCTACGGGACACTGGAAATTAATAATTCAACTGGTGTTTCTCTGACCTCTACCTCAACCGGTTCTGACCAAACCGTAAATGGCCCATTCACTTTCACCAATGGCTTGCTTACACTGAATGCCTTCGATATAACCATCGGAACAACAGATCCGACAGGTGCAACTACTACCGAATATATTAAAACCAACAGTACAGGAGTGGTTACACGAAGCGTACCAAATACTGGAACCAATATAACTTACCCTATTGGTAATTCATCCTATAACCCGCTTATCCTCCAGAACAGTGCTTCAGGGACCACAGATAACTATAGTGTTCGGGTTGTTAACGATGAACCTTCAGGCTCAGAAACTACGCACATGGTAGATAGAAGCTGGGTAGTTACTGAAGAGACAGCAAATGGATCTAAACTTACAGTTAAAACCCAGTGGAACTCAGGTGAAGAATTAACCAGTTTTGTCCGGACAAACTGCGCAGTAGGTCTTACTACCGATGGTGGTACAACATACAACTGGAAAACATATGGTACGGCATCAGGGGGAAACCCTTACACTCGTCCCGGTTCCACATTTACCGGCGTTGGGGCTTTTGCTGTTGGCGATAAAGACTTTGTTGCTGACAATATTATCGTATCTGATATTACTATTGCAAACACCGAATCAGACTGTTTTAATGCGGAAGATACATTGAATGTGGCAGGGAACGGATCGACCGTTTTGATAGAAAATGGTGGCGATGCTACCTTTATTGCCGGAGGCATTATTATTTTTAATCCCGGATTTGAAGCTGAATCGGGAAGCACTGTTGAGGCATACATCTGCACCAGTTATTGTGGCAGCCTGCCTCCTTCAATTTTAACCAATATTGATGAGTTGGAGGACAATCCTTTTGAAAAAGATGAACAGGGCATCAATATCTACCCGAATCCCACAACAGGACAATTTAACATTGATTTTATGGGTAATCCCTATCCTGATGCTGAGGTTTATATCATAAGTTTCCGGGGACAGAATATCCATAAAATGAATACACAGAACAGGGATAAAATTGTTATTGATCTGAGTAACTTACCCGATGGTATTTATTTGATTGTAATAAAAACCGCTGACAAGATAATTACTAAGAGGATTGTTAAAACAATTTAAAGAAGATATAT
>CAZREZ010000094.1:0-9491 GCA_964599115.1 uncultured Bacteroidales bacterium | reverse complement strand
AACCAATGTATTTATTCCATTCATCCGGTAAAATATTCCTTGAAATTTTATTATAAATATTATTTGTAAGTAAATCCGGTTTAATAATAAATATTCTTACAGTTTTGTCAGCCCCTGCAGATACAAGTCTGTTACCATCGGGAGTAAAAGTAATATCATATACCCATGAATCATTATCATCAATAACTATTGGTTGTTCTTCTGGATTATTATAATTCCAAATTCTAACGGTTCCATCATAACTACATGAACCTAAGGTCTTCTCATTAGGGCTAAATGCAAGTTCATTAACTCTTGAAACGTGTCCTATCAACTCTTCAGGTTCGGAATCTTTATCATCTAACATCCATAAATTTATTATACCTTTAATGTTACCACTCGCAAGAATTTTCCCATCATTACTGAAAGCTAATGACAAAACAGGATTACCTTCCGACTGAATTTGTATTGGAGTTTCATTATAATTTTTAAGGTTAAAAAGATTGATTTCACCATTTTCACAACCACAAGCTAACTGTTTTGTTTGCTGGCAATAACTTAGGGATATTATCTTTGAGTTAAATTTTTTCATAACTAATGAAGAATCATCCGTTTGATTAATATGCCACAATCTCAGAATTTTGTCTGAGCTTCCGGAAACAATTGTATTATTATCAATAAAACAAATTTTATTCACAATTGAAGTATGATTGTTAAGTGTTTTTGGGACGGGATTATTTTGTTTAATATTCCAATACAAAATATTTCCATTAAAAGTACCGGCTGCAAGTGTATTTTCATTGGGACTTAGGGCTAAACATCTGAAACCGTTTTTTCCATAAGAACCTGAGTTTAGTATTTCCGGTTTTTGCTCAGGTGTATTAATATCCCAAACTTTAACAGTACCATCATCACTACATGAAAATAATTTATTACTGTTTTTTGCAACTTCAACCGACCTTACACCATCTTTATGTTCCCTGAAAATTATTTTCGGATCGGCAATATTGGCTAAAGCATTATAAATATCAGGGTCATTTTTTATCCCTTGGTTTTCTTTATTAAATTTATAAGCCTGTAATGCTAATAGAGCAGGCAGGTCGCTTTGAGTTGTTTTTTGAATTTTTGCTGATTGAATAGCCATTGTTCGTGCTATTGCCAGCAGATGTAACCGCTTAGTGTTTTTTTCTGAATTTTCGGCTTTTATTTTTTCCTTATTTGCAATTTGCTTTTGATTTACTGCTTCTTTACGTTGAGTTTCCGCTTCATCTCTTGAATTAATAGCTTCAATGGTTGCCTCATCAGCCTTCTTTTTCTGAACAACTGCTTTTTTTCGTTGTTGTTCGGCAATAACTTGTTGTTTTACAGCATATTGTTTTTGTTCCTCTGTAATAATCTTTTGCTGTTCGGCAATTTGCTGCTGCTGCTCAGAAATCTTTTTTTGCACAATCGCTTCTTTACGTTGCTCCTCTGCTCTTTTACTTTCAAAAATTGCAATTTTTTCTTTTTCAATTGCCTTTTTTCTGCTGGCTTCAGCTTTAAATCTCATGTTCAACGAAATAATAAGGAACAATATTGAAATAATGGAAGCTACACCAAGTATTATTGCAAAATTTTTAGCTCGTTTAAGATTTCTTTTTTGTTGATTTTCTTTTCTTGCAATTTCCAGTTCAAATTCTTTATTACTATAATCCAAAAAATTAATAGCCCTGTCAAATGCAGGGTCATAACGTACAGCCCATGTTGCATTGGGTTTGTTTTGTTCTCTCCATTTTAAAGCAAGTTGTAGTTCGGGATTTACCCACAAACCTGATTTTCCTTCCTGATACAGCTCAGCCGATTTTGACAGGCGGAGATAAAGCTGAGCTGACCGGCTTTCTTCCTCAACCCATGTTCTTAAACGCACCCAAACCCTCATAATGCTTTCATGCGAAATATCAACTGTTGAATCAGCATTTAAAGCTACATCATAAGGAGGCATTAAAAACGCTCTTCCGGATTCCCTGAAACTTTCAATCACTTTAATGACTTTTTCTTCTTTAGCGTCGGCAAGGATACATATTTCGCTTAATTGAGTTGGCCTGCGTGTTCCTTTACTGTTTTCGCCTAAATCAGTCAATGCTTTAAAAAGCTTTTCTGCAATATGCTTACTTTGGGGGTCTTTTAGCTCACTAAATATTTCTTCAAGATGGAACGAAAGGGCTTCTTTCATTGTTCCTATAGCTTCATAATCGCTAATATCAATCGGTTTGTTTCCAATACGATTAATTTTCCAGTAATCCCATGTTCTCATTAAAGCATGTTGAAGTATAGGAAGCTGGTCAGGATCATCACCTACATCATCTAATAATCGCCTGATAAGTTGCCTGGAAATTTCAGCTCCACATACTTTTATTGGTCCTGTTATTGCCGATTCAATTTCTTTCGTATTCATTCGAGGAACCAAATAATAACCCTGATTAATTGTTTCGGTTAATCCTCTGTATTCAGTACAATCATCCAAAAAATCCGTGCGCATGGATAGTACAATATATGCCGGAATTTCTTTATTATTTATTGTGTTCAGAATAAGGTTTACAAAATCTGTTGCTTCAATTATTGAATGAAAACTCGTTCTGGTTTTTTTAAATCTGAACAATTCCTCAAACTGGTCAATAATAATAAGGTATTTGCTATTGCTGTTTTTAGCCTGTTCCCGAATAACTTTCGTTAAACCATCCTCTCCCGATTTTAAAACTTTTTCGATTTTTTCTTTTTCAGATGAACTTTTATTTGCCGGACTCATATCCGATTCATCCTTTGGGGCAAGTGCAACAGCCATATTACCGATAAGATCGTCGCCGGGCTTAAAAACACAAAGATTCCATTTAGTTTTAGTTTTATCAATTTTATTTTTTAAAAGAGTTGGAACCAAACCTGCTCTTATCAATGATGACTTACCACATCCTGATGAACCGACTATTGCCAGAAAACGGGTCTTATTTAACTTTAAAATCAGTTCTTTAACCTGTAATTCTCTGCCAAAGAATAAATCATCTTCGTGTATTTCATAGCTTCGTATTCCGGGAAAAGGATTGATGTGTATGTTTGATTTTGCCATTTTAAGCTATAAATAAACAGTAAATATATATTATTTTTTTATTTTTTTTACAAATTTTTTAAGACTAAAATTTGTAATATATTGGGTTTTCACATATTACGCTTTGAATATGATTTTCAAGCTGATTTATAAACATTTAAATATTTACCAACGAACTCAATTGGGAAAAAGAACATGAGTAACAGGCCCCCAAAGAACTGCAATTAAAAAAATTGTTAAAAACGGCCTGATAAGGTTTTTCCATGTATAATTTTTATTTACAATTGCCTGATATGCATGATTGATGGTTGACATAAAAATCAATAAAAGAAAATTCAACACAACAGTCAATTCTGCATAAACGCCCCATTTTGCAAAACATACTATCAGCGACATTATTGCAAGTGCTAAAAATGCAAATGCTGATTGTTTCTGGTATGAACTACCTTGTTCATAGCCAGTAGCTTTTGCTGCTATTTTAGCGAAAAACAATCCTTCAATTCCTGACAAACCGGCAATTGACACAACCAGCCATGGAACCAAAATACTAATAGTTTCTTCAGTAGTGTTTCCTAAATAATATGCAAGAAAATAACCAACTATAGTTCCTGCAATTCTTAAAATTTCTAAAATTTTGATAACCATTTTTTAAATTTATAATTTATACTTGTAATTTATAAAACCCAAATTTAAATAAATTTTCGGTTTAATGATGAATACTAAGAATATTTTAGAAAAAAAATTTCACGTTCATGGTTTAAAGTTTGAGTTATTAAACTTGATTTATTAAATTTTTTTAACTTTGTATAAATTCATAATATGAAAATCCTTTATAATAAAAAATTCCTCCTACATAATGTTGACAGTCATGCAGAAGGGGCATATAGAATAAGAGATTTTTCAGACCAAAAAGATATTGAAGCGGATGGAGAAAAATATTTCTCACTGGTACATGACGAAAAATACATACAGTCAATAAAAGATGCCTGTAATCACGGAGATATTGTTGCCGAAGTAGAACTGAATCCTGCATCTTATGAAGCAGCATGCACTGCTGTCGGGTTGAGCATTATGGCATCTGAACAAAACGATTTTGCTGTGATCCGTCCGCCCGGTCATCATGCGGGAAGAATGAGAGCTGCCGGATTTTGTCTTTTCAATAATATTGCTATTGCAACACAAAAGCTTGTTAATGAAGGCAAAAAAGTCTTTATCCTGGATTTTGACGGACATCATGGCGATGGCACCCAATCAATTTTTTATGATTCCAATAAAGTGCTGTATTGTTCAATGCATCAGCTTTATGCATATCCATTTACAGGAATGCCGGAAGAAACAGGAACCGGAGAAGGAACAGGATTTACAATTAATTACCCATTGATAGCCGGAAGTGGTGATAAGGAATTTTTTGCATCTATGGATGAGGCAATGGTAAAGGCAAGGGATTTCAAACCTGATGTAGTTGGTGTTTCTGCCGGCTTTGATTCATATTATAAAGACAAATTACTCGGATTGAAATATTCTCTTGACACATATTTTAAATGCGGACTTAAACTCAGGCGTTCATTTAAAAATATTTTTGCTGTTCTTGAAGGAGGATACCATCCGGATATAAGAAAATGTGTTGACATTTTTGTTGAAGGTGTAAATAAAGGAGCATTGCCACCAAAAATCAAATATGATCAAAATATGTCGTTGGGATAAGAAGGATTCAAAATTAAAACTTATTTATATGAAAAAAATAATAATACTATCTGCCGGTTTGTTTATCCTGTATGGACTCTTATCAGGCTGTAAAAAAGAAGAAGAAATAATAGTAATCAACTATGATAAGGTTTCGCAATATGAATTGAACAAAGCAATTGTACAAATTAATACAACTAATGTTGCAACAGGTTTTGAAACGGTTTTTGAAGAAATGATCCCTGACAGCGCCGGCAGGGCACATCTTTGCCAGTCTTTCATTGAGCCGGTTCGCTTTTTTAATGATGAATCAGGTTATTTTTTTGTTGAATCATACAATGCATGGATGGTGGCACATGCAGTTAAACCTGAATTGATTGGTACTTACCGGTATGATGTTACTGATGTCAATGGGAAATACTATGTTCATGATATGGTAAATACTGTGAAATATATTGGATTTGGATTTGTGGAATATTATTTTAACAATCCTGCAACTGGAAATAACGATAGAAAACTTGCCTTTGTAAAAAGCATTCCTGTTTCGGAATTTTTTATTGGTTCAGGTTTTTATTGTGATACTGATAACATATTCTACGAACAATCAGAAGCTAATAAGACTATAGTAATAGAATCCACTAGGAGTGCTGCTACCGGTATAGGTGGAGTTTTTGAAAACATTTATTCCGACTCGCTTGAAAGGGTTGAATTTTGCAGAAAATTTATTGATCATATCCGTTTTTTCGATGACCAGTCAGGATATTTCTTTATGTATGATTTTGACTGTATAAATGTGGCTCATGGTACACAAAAAAACCTTCAGGGACAAAACCTATACGATTATCAGGATTCACATGGTAATTATGTGATTCGTGATTTGGTATCTGTTGCCAAAGATCAGGGCGAAGGCTATTATGAATATTATTGGAACAATCCTGTAACCAGCCTGGAAGAGCAAAAACTGGCTTATGTCGTAAAAATCCCCGGAATAGATTACTTTATCGGGGCAGGGGTATATTTGAAGTAAATTCTGGGATTGATAATTAATAAGCATAAAGTATTTTATCAAAACTCAATTGTTAATAACTTTTCTCCCCCATAGAAATTGACTGTAAACATCTGTAATAGTGGTGATTGGCTCTGACAAGAGAAACACAATGAATTTACATCCTAAATATTATGCAGAAATTTCTTGACAAATGATATTTTTATTGTATATTTGCATCGTACTTATTATGCATATATTTATGGAGCATCAAAAATACAAATTAAAAGACATCGCTATTATTAGCAGCGGATACTCCTTCAGGACTAAGATACAAAATAATCCCAATGGAAATACGTACGTGATCCAGATGCGTGATATTTCAGATGATCGTTCAAGTATGGTTGATGAGCCACATAAGGTGGATGGCTGCAAGATCCATGAAAAACACTTGTTGCAAAATGGTGATATTCTTTTCATGGCAAAAGGTGCGAACAATTTTGCAGTATACTATGATGAACAATATAAGCCGGCTGTTGCAGCATCAGCATTTTTTGTTTTGAGAACTAATGTAGACTTTACACTTGCTCCTTATTTGTGTTGGTATATAAATAGTTCCAAAGCACAGCCCTTTATTGAAAGTAACCGGGCCGGATCATATATCCCTAATGTTAACAAAGCAGTTTTGGATAACTTGGAGATCATTGTACCTCCACTAGAAATTCAAAACACAATTGCTAACTTCTCTAGATTGTCAAAGAAAGAAGAGGCAATTCTTGATAAAATCAAGGATAAACGCACTGTTCTAATTAATTCAATTTTGATAGATTTATTAAATAAAAATCAGGGTAATTAAAAAACAAAAAGAAAAGAAAAAATAACATGGAAAATAACAACAAACGACCTACACAAGAACAGATCAACAAAACACTCTGGGAAGCATGTGATACTTTTCGTGGTGCTTTTGATTCATCGGAGTATAAGAATTATATTTTAGTATTTATGTTCATTAAATACCTGAATGATATATGGAAAGACACTTATGAAAAATATAAAGAAAGGTATGGTGATGATGAGCAGTTGATACAGCGTAAAATGAAGCGGGAACGTTTTGTTCTTCCTGAGAATTGTAGTTTCGATTATATTCATGATCATCGGAATGATCCTTATATTGGCGAAAAGATTGATAAGATTTTAGCCAGGATCGAAGATGAAAACCTTGCCAAGCTGGAAGGAGTTTTCCGCAACATAAGCTTCAATTCGGAAAAGCTGGGGCAAACTAAAGACCGAAACCGCAGGCTGTTAAACCTTATCAACGATTTTGCAAAACCCACATTGGATTTTCGTCCTTCCGTTTTGGGCAATAAAGAAGATATTATCGGTAATGCATATATGTATCTCATCGAACGATTTGCTTCCGGTGCAGGAAAAAAAGGAGGTGAATTTTATACACCCCACGAAGTTTCACAGATTTTGGCAAAGCTAATGAATCCCAAATCTGGCAGTCGTATTTGTGATCCGACATGTGGCTCAGGTTCGTTACTAATTACTGTTTCTGAAGAGGTAAAAGAAGAAGACGGAACTCCATCAAATAATTATGCATTATACGGACAGGAAAGCAATGGCGAAACCTGGGCATTAAGCAAAATGAATATGTTCCTGCATGGTATTAATGCAGCACAAATTGAATGGGGTGATACTATTAATAATCCAAAACTGTTGGAAGGTGATCATTTAATGAAATTTGACATAGTGATTGCAAATCCTCCATTCTCCCTTGATAAATGGGGACATGAGGATGCAGAAGCAGATCGCTTTAAACGCTTTCTGAGAGGTACACCACCACGAACAAAAGGAGATTATGCTTTTATTCTCCATATGATTGAAACTGCTGAACCCAATGCCGGTAAAGTTGGAGTTATTGTTCCCCATGGTGTATTGTTCAGGGGTAGTTCTGAAAAGACAATCAGGCAAAAACTCATTGAAGAGAATCTGTTAGAGGCTGTTATAGGTTTACCAACCAATCTGTTCTATGGTGTAGGTATTCCTGCTGCCATTTTGGTTTTCAACAAAGCCAAAGGAAAAAACACCGATGTGTTATTTATTGATGCAAGTAATGATTATCAGGAAGGGAAAAAGCAAAACAAACTCAGAGAAAAAGATATTGCACACATTGTTGATGCTTATACAAAATTTAATAATGAAGATAAATATGCATACTGTGCCGGTATAGATGAAATAAGAGATAATGACTACAACCTGAATATTCCAAGATATGTGGATGCTTTTGAAGAAGAAGAAGAAGTGGATATCATGGAAGTACAAAAAGAGATAAAGGAACTGCAGATAGAACTTGTAAATGTAAGAAAGGAAATGGATGGATATTTAAAAAAACTTGGATTTGAAAAGTAAAATAGTATCTATGAAAATTCAATATTGCTCTGATCTGCACCTTGAATTTCCTGAAAACAGGAGGTATTTAAAAGAAAAACCAATTGAACCGATTGGGGATATACTAATATTAGCTGGAGACATACTTCCATTTGCGCTGAACCATAAAGAATTTGAGTTTTTCGATCTTGTCTCTGAAAGTTTTGAAAATGTGTATTGGTTACCCGGAAACCATGAGTATTATCGTTCAGATGTGGCAACCTACGGAAATAAACAATTTAGAAAAATCCGCAAAAATATTTTTGTTGTTGATAATATTACAATAGATGTAGGCGAAATCAAGCTTATTTTCAGCACTCTGTGGAGCAAAATCAATCCTGAGAATGAGTTTAATGTTATAAGAGGTGTTTCAGATTTTCATGTGATCAGGTATAATGGCAAGCGATTTCTTCCTGAACATTTTAATATACTACATGAAAAATCTTTGGAATTCCTGGCCTTTTCAAATAAAAATAAGCAGGGTGAAAAAACAATAATGGTTAGCCACCATGTGCCTACTTTTTTCAATTATCCTGAACAATATGAAAATAGTCCTATAAATGATGCTTTTGCTGTTGAACTATATGATTTTATTATGGAATGTGATTTTAATTATTGGATATACGGGCATCATCATATAAATATTGCTGATTTTATGATTGGACCAACAAAAATGCTAACTAATCAAATTGGTTATGTGAAATATAATGAACATAATAATTTTTTATCAGGTAAAACAATAGAAATATGATATTTTATATTGTTTATCAATATATTGACATTATATTTGCATTATTATACACGCATATGTCAATATGCAATTACAATGTCAATAATTAAATGAACACCATGGAGAAGCTTAAAAAATATATGGAGGAAGTATTCGGTTATAAAATCAGGCTGAATGATATTCCCGGTATTGACCTTAAAGGGCTGCCCTTTTTTATCAAAGAGGCCTACCGTTTCATGTATGGCGTATTATATGATGTAAGAATCATATTTATTGAATTGAAAGGTAGCGAAATATTTACTCCTCAACAATTCAAAAAACACACAGATGTTATTTATGATAAGCTTAATGATCCGGTAATACTGTTATTGCCTGCGCTTGAAAGCTATTACAGGAACAGGTTGATACAAAACAGGATAAATTTTATCATACCTGGAAAGCAAACATTTATCCCTGACCTTTTGATTGATTTAAAAGAATTTGCCCGGCCAAGGAAAGCGCAAACCGAATATCTGCAACCCGCAGCCCAATGCCTGCTTTTTTATCATTTTCAAAAAGAAGACCTGAATGATGTAACCTATCGTGAGCTGACTCATATCTTAGAT
>CAZREZ010000093.1:0-9513 GCA_964599115.1 uncultured Bacteroidales bacterium | reverse complement strand
TAGCTGAGATTAATAATATTTTTTTCTTTTTCATTCCGGATATAATAACAATCTGAGTAAATACCTCGCAATAATAGTTAAAATTTGCCACATAGTTATGACTATTGCATAAAACACAAATATTTAAAAAAGGATTTTATTAATTGTTCTTTTGGCTTGAACCAAAAGACTTCTAAAATGTCATGGGGAGTATTTGAAGGATCGGCTTATTAAAAATCAACACCCGTAAGGAAAAACGAAAATTTGTAGTGTTAAGAAAAATGAAGTATAATGCCTGCACGTTTGTTCAGACGGGCTTTTAGTATAAATAAAAATAACAGTTTCCTGAAATCCACCTGCAAGCCAAATAAATCACGAAAAAAAGATTCGATGCGAAAAGTAAAAAGTAAATTGCCGCCTCTTGTTCTATAGCGAACCTCCTAAGGTCTTATTATTTATCACCAAATATCCATATAATATACATAATATGCAAGAAAAACGTAATCCGTATAATAAGCTTAATTTCTAGTATAATATGAAAAAAATGACTTTTATTTATAATTTATTCAGGAATGTATTTAGCTGCGCCTTTACAAGTGCCAACCCATATATTACCATCCTTATCTTCTATTATTGAGGAGATTAAGTTGCTTGGTAAGCCACTGTCTTTAGTAAAATATGACCAGTTCTTACCATCAAATTTTCCTACACCTTTAAAAGTACCAAACCAGTAATTACCTTCACTATCTTCAAGCATAGTGGAAATATTGTTCAGCAAATAACCATTACTTTCATTATAGGATGTCCATGTCAAACCATCATACTTGTAAATTACTTTGTCTTTTGAATTAAACCACAAATTTCCACTTTTATCCTCAAAATACAAGGGTCTTATATTATCAGGCACTCCTTCTTTATCAGTAAATAGCCTCCAACGCCCATTTTCAAAAACACTTAAGCCGGATTTAGCTAAATCATAACTAATTGCATTAGCAAGATCAGCAATGCCAAGACCTATACTTTCTTTTGCAGGTTTACCAGCAATTGCATATATGTTATTGCGAGAATCTATTCTTACCATTAACGTCCCATCAGCAATTAATCCATCTTTTTTAGTAAAATGTTTCCAATTATTCCCATCATACATGAATACTCCATCAGCAGCTCCGAACCAAGTATTACCGTTAGCATCAGATATAATTGAATTAATAGATTTTGTAGGACAATTAGAAACCTTAGAGAATATTTTCCATCGCTTTCCATCATATACAGACACTCCACTCTTTGTTCCAACCCAAATATTACCTGAATTATCACGGTAAAGCGCAGTTATTTTATTATCCCCTACCTCTTTATTAGAATATTCGGTGACAGAATTACCATCATAAGAGCTTATTTTTTTTGCTCCAAACCAGATTTTTCCATCAGAATCTTCAGTAATAAAACTAGCTCCTACTTTTGAAATCCTTTCATGGGAAGAACCACTTACTTTTCTTAACCCATTGATTAAGATATATTTTTGTGATCGTGTGCCAATCCAGACCGTACCCTTACTATCTTCAAAAAAAGCAGAAACAAGAATTAGCCCATTATTATCATAGTAGTTGGTCCAATCCTTTCCGTCAAATTTCATAATCCCTTTCAAATGAGTGCTAAACCACAAATTACCTTTTGAATCATCGTATATTTGAGTAATGTTATTAGTTTTCAACCCATCTTTTTTAGTAAATGCCTCCCAGGTTCCCTGAGCATTTATATTTGATATAAACATATTTATGATAATAAAAATGAATATATATTTAAAAATTTTAAGATTCATATTAAACCTCCTTTTGTTATTATTAATTAACGAATTTATTTAAAATATAGCAATTAAGCATCAAATATCCGCATAATATACATAATATGCAAGAAAAATGGATATTTTTTTAGCTAACCATTGATCTCATTTTCTAAGTATAACATTATGGAGGGTAGGAAAATTATTATCTATTTCTTAATGAACTTCCCCTGATAGGAATACTTTTTGGTTTTTAATTCAATTATATAAGTTCCCGGTTCTAATGATGATACATCAATGAATTCTCCGTTAAACGGGGTCATTTTTTTTACACAACCCCCAGCTATATCGTAAACTATTACACTGTCATTTGTACTTTTTTTACAATCCGGTAAATATAATCGATCCTTAACCGGATTAGGGAATAAGGTAAGATTTTCTACAAATTTATTTGGTTTAATATTATTGGCAAAAGAATGGAATAACCAAAGGTATGCTTCAGCAAAATTTTGCCGCCAAAGTTGCTCGTTGTGTTCACCGCCCTCAATAATTTTAGTAGATAATTCTTCTTCACCAAATCCCATGTTCGAGAGTGTGTCATGCATAGCCCATGTGCCTGTCACTGTTGAGCTGCCTTCAAGGCTTCCGGTCATTTGATAAAGTTTCATATCCTGCTGATGTCCCATTTCCTGAGTAAATGTCCAAACAGAATCGGAAAACCAATAGGACGGAGAATAAATTCCGGCTATACTGAAAATATTCTGAAATTTCAAAACACCATAATGTGTGATAAGACCACCCAGGGAACTTCCCCATAGTGCGGTTGTCTTTCTTCCGGGAAGGGTTCTGTAATTTTCGTCAATAAAGGGTTTGAGTGTCTCAACGATGAAATCAATATATAATGCACCCTGACCGCCACCATATTGAGGGTTTGTCCATGGAGTATATTCATTTATCCTTTCCGTTCCACCATTATCGATACCAACAACAATGGGAACAGCATTACCCTCATTGTAAATGTTGTTCAGGGTCTCATCCACCTCCCACTCACCTGCAAAAGAAGTATAGGTGTCAAAGAGGTTTTGTCCGTCGTGCATGTAGATAACAGGATAAAAATCTTCACTTTCTTCATAATCCGGGGGCAGATAGATACATATCCTCCGGTATCGGTCGAGTTGAGGAATATAAAACTCCTCATTGATAACAAAAACGTTCTCAGCTGCAGTACTGTTTCCGCTTCCATTATCGGCCCAGTTGTATATAATGATCCCAACTGTATCACCATTTCCATAAATAAACTCACGGTTAGGGATTTCTTCACCGTATATTCCTTTTTCAACTCTTCCCCAATCGCCCCGTGTGAATTTAAACAGGATGGTAGTGCCGTTGGCCATTGAGTCAAGGACTATAAACCACCTTTCTTCATTGTTTTTCTGAAGAGCATAATCCGGATTGCCGGGATTCCAGCCCTGAAAATCACCTGCAATGTAAAAGATGTCATCAGGAGGTGTGTAATCCGGGATAGAGTCAATGATAAAGGTTACCTGCGCAGTTAGTGTTTGCAGAAATAAAGCTAAAAGACAGATAATAAATATTGATTTTTTCATGGTTCAAAAATAAACAATTCCAGTTTAATAAGTGTAGGTTTTTTAACTTTATTAAATATTCGTTAGTATAAGCAAAACTGTAACTCGTATAAATTTTCTGATATGATCTCTTATGCTTTACCCAATTATTAGTGAATTTATTTGATTTAAAAGGTAAAAATTTGGCATAACCTGCACCGATTTTAACATACTCAAGCATTTGTTGAATATCTTGCTAAAACCTCAATGAGAGACAACTCACTCCACCATCCAATTTGCGGAATTCAGATACATCAACCTCAACTACCGGGTAACCTGCATCCATAATTATTTGCTTTGCATTTGGATAACCTTTTGGAATTAACACTTTATCATTTATCCATACACAATTGGCTGCAAAACTTTCATCTTCTGGAATCTCTATAATATTAAACTTCTTAAATTCAGGATTTGATAAAAATTCTCCGCTTACTACTAAATTATTATTTTCCAAATATGCTAAACCTGTTTTTAAATGAAGTGCTTTTTCCAGTTTTACTATTGAACCATGCATATCATATTTATTTAAAATAAGCATGACTTGTTCAGCCCCATTTAAATTTGTCCGGTCAGATAAACCAATATAAAAATGATTGCCAACCATCATTATATCACCAGCCTCTATGTTTCCTGGAGACAGTATTTCTTCAATGTCAACATAGAACTCTTTTAACTCTCTTTTTATTCCGACGATTTCTCCCCTTCTAGATGGTGCACCCGGATTAGTGATAATTGCACAATGGGGAGTTAATAAAGCGGTATCTTCCACAAACATGGAATCTGGAAAATTTTCATTTGCTTCCAACTCCTTTACTTTTAGTCCACAATCACTTAAAGCACAAACATAAGATTCATGCTGATCAAGTGCTTTTTGATAATCAGGAATTCCCAAATTTGCTTTGGTTAATCCCTTAATTATACTTTTTCCAGGCTTCTGAACAATCGCATTTGAGAACAATACTTTTATTCCTTTCTATTTAATGTTCTATTGAAAATTGACTAAAACAACTTATACGACCTAACATATTATTCAGCAACAAATATCAGTATAGTAAACCTATTATTACGATACTGTCCAATAATAATTGTTATATTACACAAACAGGCCAATAAAACTGGTTATCAAAGCTGTCAAGAAAAGGATGCTACCAGCGGCTGCTAAAGGAACGATCCTTAAACGATCACCAAAACCAGCCAATATTACTCCGACAAAAAACCAGATGGCAAGGATTATTTGGAATTGTGAGGAAAAACCGATAATTTCAGCCTTCATTGCCAAACCTATCAGAAACGTAACACAGGCAAAGCTGTTTGCATGCGCATGTCCCGTTTTTTGAATCATAAAACTATCATAGGTCAACCAGAATTTGCTCAAGTCTCCTTCTTGAGAGATAGTTTTAATTTTCTTTAACCATTCCGGTTGAATTTTGCCGGCGATCAATCCTAAAAATGACCAGATAATTAACCAGGCTAACGAACATGTTATTAGAATAAATGCTCCCATTTTTTTTTCCTTTCATTAATTTATATTTGGTTTCCGTAAATAATATCTCGTTCAGATAGTAATGATATTTAGATTAGTTATATTTATAACCCAACATTAATACTGTTTTTTTTGTGTTGTTGGTTACTACCGCTATGCCTAACATAGGCATTAAGTGTAAGCAGCAATTATACGTAAAATATATTTAATATGCAAGAAAAAACGGATGTTTCTTTAGCCAATTATTTTAGCTGGAATTCCATGAGCTTCGAACTTAGTCATGATTTGCTTTTGTCTTTCTTCATTCGGAGAAACCATGCCTTTCGAATCATAAACTTGTCCAAGTTTCCGGTGTTTATGATCTGCAAGGTTGTGGTAAAGCAAAAAATTGACCATTTTTTTTTCACCTGCCAATGCACTGATAAAAACCGCTGTTTCTTCAATATTCCTTTCGTCATCGTTTATATCTTTGATCAAAGGAATCCGGATATTTATGTTCGCTCCTGATTCTGCCAAAACTTTGAGATTGTGAAGGATTATTTCATTACTAACACCAGTATATTTCTTATGTTTTGCAGAGTCTATCATTTTCAGATCATACAAAAACAGCTCAACTCTTTTAGCAACTTCCAAAAGTGTCTCGGTTTTCGTAAATCCGTTTGTATCAACTGCTCTATGAATTCCTCTTTCTCCGCAGGCATCCAGGAGCATGATCAAAAATTCCGAAAACATTAGAGGTTCACCACCGGAAAAAGTAATACCGCCACCTGATTTATCAAAAAAGATAATTTCCTTTTCAATGATTTCCATTATGCTTTTAACTGTCTCCGGGTGACCTGACATTTCCGTTGCTTTAGTCGGACAATTTTCCGCACATTTACCGCATACTATACAGAGTTCTTTGTCGGTAATAATACCTTCAGGAGATAAACTACAAGCTCCCTGAGGGCATATTTCTATACATTGCAGGCAGCCAATACACTTAGCTGAAGAATACAGTTTTTGAACCTTTGGTGACCTACTTTCCGGATTGTGGCACCAAACACAGGAAAGAGGACAACCTTTCAGGAAAATTGTAGTACGTATTCCAGGCCCGTCATTAATTGCGTAACGTTTAATATCAAAAACTAAACCGGAGTATTTCTTGGACTTATCCACCTTTTCAATAGTCTTCTTCATGATCTTTAAAAAGCTTCATTTTCTGTTCGGGAAATAATTTCTTCCTGAAAGTCCTCATTCATATCATTAAAGTAGTCGCTGTATCCTGCCATCCTCACTAACAGATGTTTATAATCTTCCGGGGTTTTTTGGGCAGCTCGAAGCGTTGCAGTGTCAACGATATTGAACTGGACGTGATGCCCGCCGAGAGCAAAATAGCTTCTGATAAGGTTTGTTAGCTTTGTGATATCTTCATCTTTTTTAAGAAGACTTGGTAAAAAGCGTTGGTTAAGAAGTGTACCGCCTGACTTTACTTGATCGATTTTAGAAAGAGATTTGATAACCGCAGATGGTCCATGTGTGTCACATCCTTGTGAGGGTGAAGTTCCATCAGAAATTGGTTTCTCAGCCAAACGCCCATTTGGGGTTGCCCCCAAGACTTTACCGAAATAGATATGACATGTTGTGGATAGCAGATTCAGGTGATATTTACCAAATTCTTTGATGTTTGGTTTGCCATCAATCGCATCAAATAAATCATCATATACTCTTTTAGCTATGCTATCGGCATAATCATTATCATTACCAAAAAACGGCGTTCTATTTATTATATTCTGACGCAATATTTCTTCACCTTCAAAGTTCTTCGAAATCGTTTCAAGGATTCTGTTCATGTCGAAGGTCTTGTCTTCAAACACATGTTTTTTAAGTGTAGCCAGACTATCAGTTACTGTCCCAAGGCCACAACATTGAATATAATTTGTATTATATCGTGGCCCGCCATTGTAATAGTCCTTACCCTTTTTAATACAATCTTCAATAACGACCGAAAGGAAAGGCGCAGGTGTATACTTAGCAAACATCCTATCGATATAATTGCTAACGCGTATTTTCTGATCAATAATAAAATGCAATTGATTGTGAAAAGCTGCGTGCAGTTCTTCAAAATTTTTAAAATCACGCGGATCACCGGTTTCTATACCTGCTACTTTTCTTGTAACAGGATCTATTCCATTATTTAATGTAACTTCCAAAATTTTAGGAACATTAAGGTATCCTGTTAACAGGTATGCTTCTTTACCAAAAGCTCCTGTTTCTATACACCCACTGCAGCCGCCCTCTCGTGCATCCTCAATAGATTTACCGGATCGCAACATCTCTAAGATATAAGCATCTGTATTGAATACAGAAGGGTAACCGTACCCCTGCCGGATTACACGGCAAGCGGTATTTAGAAACTTATTTGGTGTTTTATTACTTATATGAACCGAGTTACCCGGCTGGAGAATATGGAGTTCTTCGATCACTTCCAACATAATGTAGGAAACTTCACTAACACCATCAGAACCGTCAGTTTTTACACCTCCGATATTGATGTTTGTGAAATCATTGTATGTTCCGCTTTCCCTGGCAGTAATTCCTACCTTGGGAGGGGCCGGATGATTGTTGACTTTTATCCAAAAACAACTAATCAATTCTTTGGCTTGTTCTCGTGTCAGTGTGCGTTCCGCAATTTCTTTCTCATAGAAAGGGGTTAAATGCTGATCAAAGTGACCGGGATTCATAGCATCCCAGCCATTTAATTCTGTAATTGTACCCAGGTGAATAAACCAATACATTTGAATAGCTTCCCAGAAGTTACGAGGAGCATTGGCAGGTGCCCAACGGCACACTTCGGCAATACGTTTTAGTTCCTCCACACGTTTTGGGTTTTTCTCTTTTTCCACTAATGTATCAGCCAGGTCTGCATGACGTTCTGCGAAAACAATAGCTGCATCGCAAGAAATATCCATTGCATGCAATTGTTCAGCTTTATCGGTGGCTTCAGGATCGTTCAGATAATCTAGTTTTTTAATTTGCTCCGCGATTTCCTTCTTAAAATCCAACATGCCTTTTTTATAGATTTTTCCATCCAAACAAGTATGACCCGGGGCCCTTTGCTCCATGAACTCAGTAAATAAACCAGCCTCATAAGCAGCCTTCCATTCCGATGGTACATGATTAAAAATATGCTCTCTTTGCGTTTTTCCATTCCAATAAGGAATAACTTCTGTTGCATATATTTCTATATCTTCTTTACTAATGCTATATCTTTGTTTTTCTCTTGTATTCAGAATATTGAAATCTTCAGTACTATGGCATGTCAACTCCGGGAAAGTAGGAACAGCTTTGGGACATGGCCCTCGCTCACCGACGATCAGCTCATCGCCACCGAGATACAGCTTCTTACGCTTGCAAATCTCAAGGAAGGTTAACGCCCTTAATACGGGAATGGAGTATTTTCCGTAATTTTTCTTATAGAATTCCGTTTCAATTAGAGCACGCTCAATTGATAGTGTTGGCTCAGCTTCAACACTTAGTTTACGGAGACTCTGAATTCTTTTATTCATACCCGGTCCAATTTTATTGGTATGATAGTCATTTTTTTTAGTTTTGGGCTGCCGTTTATGGCTTGTTTGTTTTTTCTTATTTTTTATGTAAACTTGCTCGTCCATTTTTTTTCTTTAGTGTTTGTAAATATATTTATACTATGGACGCAAGTAAGAAGCACCATTAACGTCTACTATGCCACCTGTAAGATATTCAGAGCCTTCTGAAGCAAGAAAAGCAACAGTATGGGCTATCTCTTCTGGTTTTGCAACGCGTCCGAGTGGACTTTGTTGTCGAATCGCTTCTCCTTCAGGGCCATCAAGAAGATAAGCGGTCATGTCAGTTTCAACAAATCCAGGTGCAACAACATATACAAATATATTGAAAGGAGCTAATGCTTTTGCCATTGATTGGCTCATTGCATTCAAGCCGGCTTTGCTTGCACCATATGCAGGAGCATTAGGTTCACCGCGAAATGCACCTCGTGACGAAATATTTATAATTTTTCCTCCGCCATTTTTTATCATATGTTTTACTGCACAAAAAGAAATGTTAGCAGGTCCAAGCAAATTTATTGACAATGTACGTTGCCATATATCTTGCCATTCATCATACGTAACATTGGAAATCGGATGCTCTTGATAGATACCTGCATTATTGATCAAAATATCGATACTAGCAAACTCTTTTATCGTTTTATCAACCAAACGTTGTGCAGCCTCTGAATCAGCAATATCTGCCTGAACAATAATATGACCATTGCCATTTAGGTTTTTGAATATTTTCTCTGCATTAAGTCTATCCCGATTATAGTGGATAGCGACTCGTGCGCCTTGTTGCGCAAAGAGTTTAGCAGTGGCATAACCGATTCCCTTTGATGAGCCTGTGATTAGAACCGATTTATCTGAAAAATTATCAAGCATTTTTTTCTATTAAAGTTTAAAGCCTAACAGCAAAGCTCACCTGCAACTATTGAACGTAGCGGAATAGCGATCAAGTGGAGTGCTCTGTCATATAGTCATTGTATAAAAATTATCATTAAGTAAATCAGTATCTTAAAGAAGCAAAACCTGTTCTAAAAATACATTAACCAGTATCTGAGTAATGTGGATAAAGCT
>CAZREZ010000092.1:0-9534 GCA_964599115.1 uncultured Bacteroidales bacterium | reverse complement strand
ACTATAATGACAATTATTATAATTGCAATTGTAATTACAAAGACGGAAATAAATGTAAAAACAGCCAGAATTGATTGAAGTATTATTCTTAATAAACCATGTATTATGTTACCACATCTTAAACTTTCAATAAACATAATTACAAAGAAAATTGCATTTATTAGCAATAGAATCCATACAACCCATGCAGAAAAACCATATCCTGAAGGCCATAAAGTGAAATTATCGCTAAGATAGTACTCAACTCCATCTTGCCAGATCACCATTAGTATTGCCATAATAACACCGGATAATGCAGTAATTAACGGGAAAAAGGCAATATTGCCTTCATAATCATTTCTTGTTATTGTATTTAACAATGAATCAATATGCCTGAATGCGAAACTGCCAGCAAGGCCTAATATTAGTAATACTAACATAATAACCCAAAACTGCCATTTGCTCCAGTTTACATATTTTTGCATTGTTTTCTCAAATTCAGATAAAGTTTCTTCTTCTAAGCTTGTATGATTCAAGTATTTTAATTGTACATAGCCCGTTTTTCCATCAATTTTAATTTTTAACCACTCATTCCATTTCCCACCTTTTGATGGCACTTCTTCTTTAAAGCGTAAAGTGTCAGTTTTATTAATTTTCCCAATTGATTGTGCTTTTGTTGAAGGTTCAGAACGAACAATTAAATTGTCCTGTTTAACTAGGTAGAAGTATGTCTTTTCCTTTTCTTTAAAATTATTAATAAGCGGTTTTAAATTTCTCAAACTGTCAATTTCAGCTTTTGACAATATCCTGTTATAAATTCTAACCTCATCTATAAGCGCTTCAAAATCATTATTACCTCTTGGATTTGCACCAATCAATGTGGTTGCTGCTCCCATATCCATAGTGGTTTTACCACTTGTTTTTACCCCATCAACATAAATAGAGGCAGTTCTTGTATTCTCATTATATGTTGCAACTAAAAACACCCACTTTCGGGCTTCCTTCTGTGTTTTTCCGACAAAACCACCTTTTCCGTCTGAACATGCCCATACCCATTTTTTTCCACTAATTGCTGTATAAATTTTGCGGTCTCCTCCTCTATCATCATTTGAAATTACAATTATTTCATCACCATAAGATAGCGGATAAACCCATGCACATAAGCTGACCTCAGGTAAGGCTCCGATGTTAATGTCAATAGGTAATTTAATATTATCACTATCATCGTTCCATCTATAACTACCATTTCGGTCGCCATTTACATCTTTTTCGCGATTAGCACCATCAACTTCACCATGATTGTTATTCCCGCTCTCATCAGCTGCCTTATTACTAAATGAATAATGCCCGATAAGACCTTTTTGCAGATCTATATTCTTTTGTGCACAAAGTGTTTTTAAATTCAAATTAAAAGCTAAAGATAAAAACACAAAGAATAGTACTTTTTGCAAGGTCTTAAATTTTTTTAAATACATAATAGATTAAATTTAAATTTATAATTATTTTGATGAATTTAAATATCAATTAGCTATTGTCCATGCACATTATTCTCAATTCCGGCATCAGTTCAGTTACACTTCCTTCTCTGCTGTATAGATATAATTTAGTAATTAACAAACATAAAAATATTTTTCAATTATTTAAAAAAACAATATTAAAAATTATTCATTTAAAAAAAATTTTTATTTTAACTTATTATATTCTTCTTGGGAATTAAATACGAATTTCTCAAATTTCTCCAAATTTTTTACACCATCAATCTTCACTTTTAAAATAAGTTGTAATCGGGAAATGGAAGAACTATTTTTAGAATTAGCTGAAACTTCCTGTATTGTATACGGGTAATCAGCATTTTGTTCAAATGGTAAAGCATTTAGAGGATTGTTTACCAGATATTCCTTAATTGCTTTATCAGTCTCATCCTCTAATGATTTTACCTCATTATCAAGTTTAAAAGCTTTTCCCATGTCAGTATACTCTTTGAGCTCTTTTTCCTTTTTATCAATTTTCTCAGTATACTTTTCAGCTATACCCGGTAATTCACCAAGATATTCGTTAGTACTTGTTCCTCCGCCACAATTTGCAAAAAAAAATAATACTCAAGCTAATTGTGGCTAATTTCTTTACATTTTACACTTTTTACTTTTACCTGAAAAATATTTGTATTTTTGCTCGTTAAAAATATTTTAATATAAATAATTATGTATTCATATATTGAAGGAAAACTGGTTGAGAAAAACCTTACCAATGTTATAATTGAATCAAATGGGATTGGTTATTTAATAAATATTTCTCTTAATACTTATTCGTTATTGGGAGATGAAGAAAAATGCAAGCTATATACTCATTTTATTGTTCGTGAGGATGCTCAGTTGCTTTATGGCTTTGCCGAAGAAGAAGAAAGAAAACTTTTCCGCCACCTGATTACAGTATCAGGTGTGGGAGCAAATACTGCACGACTGATACTTTCTTCATTATCTCCAAACGAATTATATGAGGCAATTATTAGTAATAATGTGCCTGTATTGCAGTCAATTAAAGGAATCGGCAGTAAAACAGCCCAAAGAATAATAGTTGATTTGCAAGATAAGCTTGAAAAAGAAGGAATACCAACTGAAAAATTGGGAATTAAGCACAATACTAAGAAAGATGAAGCGTTATCAGGTTTGATAATACTTGGATTTAATAAAAATTCTGCTGAAAAAGCACTTAATAGAATTCTTCAAACTGAAAATAAAGATTTATCAGTAGAACAATTAATTAAAAGTGCTTTAAAAATTTTATAGGTTTATAGGGCAAGGCAAATGCCGGAAGGGATTGTTTTGTCTTATAAATTTTTTATTAAATAACCTGATAATTTTGGATACTGAATAAATAAATTCCGGTTTTCTTTTGAAGCGACTAATTAAAAAATATTTTCTGAAATTTGTATTTATACTTTTTATTTCAGTTTTAGTATTGGGCTCCAGTGCTTCAATAGATCATAATTTTAATAAGCAGACTTTTGATTTTTTCCCTCCCGACAGCATTGAAAATAATGATACAACAATAGTTATTCCACTTATATATCCCTTTGAAGATGATGACGGAAGCCCATTTTATGAACAAACTTCCAATCCATTATTTCTTGGTACCCCAACCAATATTACATCTGAAATAATATATGATCCAAAAACTAACCGGTATATTTTTACTAAAAAAATTGGTGATTTCAATTATAGAAATCCAACTTTTATGACTTTTGATGAATATCGTGAGTTTGATTTAAATACATCTATCAATGATTACTGGAAAGAAAGATCAATTACTTCGGGAACGGATTCAAAAACAGGTATTATACCTCAGATTCATATTGGCGGAAAAGCATTTGACAGGATATTCGGTGGTAGTACCATTGATATCCGCCCGCAGGGTTCTGCTGAATTGATTTTTGGGATTTTAGCCAACAATAGAGATGATCCTACTTTGGATGTAAGACAAAGGCGAACAGTGAATTTTGATTTTCAGGAAAAAATTCAAATGAATGTAATTGCCAAAATCGGCGATAAAATTGAATTTAAAACAAATTATAACACTGAGGCAACATTTGAATTTGAAAATAAATTAGCACTGAAATATGAAGGTAAAGAAGATGAGATAATTAAAATAATTGAAGCCGGGGATGTTTCAATGTCTTTACCCACAACTCTTATTACAGGTTGTCAGAGTTTATTTGGTGTCAAAGCAAAACTGCAATTCGGACGAACTACCGTTAGCAGTATTTTTTCTCAACAGGAAAGCGAAACTTCAACGATTACTGTTCAGGGTGGGGCACAAACCAATGAATATAGTTTAACCGCAGTTGATTATGAAGAAAACAGACACTTTTTTATAGCCCAGTATTTTAGGGATGATGTAACTGATAGCGAAGGAAAAATCAGTAACCGTTATAATGAAGCACTGAAAAAACTACCGATAATAGCTACTAATATTAATATTATCAAAATGGAAGTTTGGGTAACAAATATTGGTGCAGCTGTAACCGAAAACCGTAATATTGTTGCGTTTACCGATATTGGTGAATACAAACCCTATAATAAGGAGATTAATCCTATACAAGGTCATGTTATGCCTTCCAATTATTCTAATGATCTGTTAATTCGTATGGATACAGCTAAGATCAGGAATATTAATACAGTAACGAATTATCTTATTGGCGACCCATTTGGAATAGGTAAATCGGGGTATTTTGTTTCCGGCGAGGATTTTGAAAAAATTGAAAGTGCCAGAAAACTTAAACCATCAGAATATAATTATAACAGTAAACTGGGATTTCTCTCTCTAAATACAAACCTTAATTCCGACCAGGCTTTAGCAGTTGCATTTCAATATTCAAAAATTGGTGACACAGCTGTATATCAGGTAGGTAATTTTTCTGATGAAGGAATAAACGCCCCTGCTTGCCTTACTGTTAAATTATTGAAAAGCACAACATTAAATACCAAAAATCCTATGTGGGATTTAATGATGAAAAACGTTTATTCGCTTGGTGCATACCAGGTGAACAGGGAAGATTTTATCCTTAACATTTTTTATTCTGGTAATAACAACGGCGTTCCAACTGCTTATTTTACCGAAGGTGGAGAAAATATTAAAGGTATACCGCTTCTCCATTTATTAAACTTAGATAATTTAGACCAAATGATGAATCCGATAAAAGACGGTGATGGTGTATTTGACTTTATTGACGGGGCAGCACAAAATGGTGGTACAATTCAGACTTCAAACGGAAGGGTATATTTTACAGTGCTGGAACCTTTCGGAAAATACCTGAGAAATCTGTTCGGCAATGATACTGTTCTTGCAAATAAATATGCCTATGATTCATTATATACTATGACTAAAACCGGTGCCGAACAATATCCCGATAAAAATAAATTCCTTATTGATGGATTTTATAAATCTTCTACAAGTAACGAAATTTCGTTAAATGCTTTAAACGTTCCGAGAGGTTCGGTTACTGTTACTGCCGGAGGAATACCATTAACAGAAAATGTTGATTATACTGTTGATTATACTTTAGGCAGAGTACGAATTATTAATGAAGGAATTCTAAATTCAGGAACACCGGTATCTATAAAGCTTGAAAGCACCTCGCTTTTTAATATACAAACAAAGCGACTGATGGGAACACATATTGATTATGCATTCAGTAAAAATATAAATTTGGGTGCAACAATAATGAATCTAACCGAACGACCTTTAACCCAAAAAACTAATTACGGTGATGATCCGATCTCAAATACTATCTGGGGTTTTAACTTCGGCTTTGAAAAGGAATCAAGATTTATTACCAAAATGGTGGATAAAATACCATTAATAAATACAAAAGCTGTTTCAAAAGTCGCTATTGACGGCGAATTTGCACAATTTTTACCTGGTCATTCAAGAGCCATCGGCAAAACCGGCACATCTTATATTGATGATTTTGAAGGAAGTAAATCAACCATTGACCTTAGAAATATCGGTACATGGTTTTTAGCCAGTACTCCTCAACATCAATTGGATTTATTTCCCGAGGCAGTACCATCCGAAGGAATTAATTATGGGAAAAACAGGGCAAAATTAGCATGGTATGTTATTGATCCATTGTTTTACGACAGATCAGGAAACCTGAAACCTCCGAACATCAGTCAAGGCGAACTATCACAAAATTCAGTCCGCCAGGTTTTAGAAACGGAAGTATTCCCAAATAAGGATATCCCAAGCGGTGTTCCTACAAATATAGCTGTTTTTAATATGGCTTATTATCCTGAGGAAAAAGGACCTTATAATTTTGATGCAGAAGGTGTTTCGGGCCTCACTTTTGGTATTGATCAGGACGGAAATCTCAAAGTTCCTGATTCGCGCTGGGGCGGCATAATGAGAAAAATTGAGTCAACGGATTTTGAAGAAATAAATGTCGAATATATTGAGTTCTGGATGATGGATCCTTTTACTGAAGACCCTAATAATTCAGGTCAAATGTATTTTAACCTCGGAGATATTTCTGAGGATATTTTAAGGGACTCAAGGAAAAGTTACGAAAACGGTTTGCCAACATCTGTAGAGGTGAAAGATGTAGACACAACAATGTGGGGGCGTGTTCCGACAATCCAGGCATTAGTCGAATCGTTTGACAATGATGAAAATTCCCGCCCATATCAGGATGTTGGATATGATGGTTTGATGGATGAAGATGAAAGAACGTTCTTTAAAGAAAATCCGTTCAATAATAACTATCTTATTGATATTGAAAATATGTACGGATTGAATTCCGGAGCTTACCAAAATGCATATCAAGATCCCTCATCTGACAACTATCATTATTTCAGAGGTGCTGATTATGATGAAAGCAGCTATTTTTCAAGCATTCTTGAAAGATATAAAATGTATAACGGACCAGATGGAAACTCACCTACCGATAAGCAAAATCCTGAAAATTATCCAACAGCAGCAACTACTATTCCTAATGTTGAAGATATTAACAGAGATAATACTTTAAGTGAAGCTGAAAGATATTTTCAATACAAAATCGACCTTAAACCGGATAAAATGAAAGTTGGGGAAAATTATATTACTGATGTTTATCATGCACAGGGTATTCCATTACCAAATGGTGAAATAGGTAATGTAAAATGGTATCAGTTTAAAATTCCAGTTAGCCAGCCTGATAAAGTTGTCGGTAACATTCAGGATTTTAAATCAATACGTTTTTTACGTATGTTTTTCAAAGGGTTTGAAAAACCTATTGTAACCCGTTTTGCAACTTTTGAACTTGTAAGAGGTGAGTGGAGAAAATACAATCATTCGCTTTTGGCACCCGGTGAATATGTACCGAATGATATTCAAAGCCAGACAATTTTTGATATTAGTGCTGTAAATATTGAAGAAAATGGAAAAAGATATCCAATTCCATACATAGTTCCACCCGGAATAGAAAGGGAAATAAATCTTGGTACAACAAGTCTTACACGTTTAAATGAGCAGTCGATGGTTTTGAAAGTTTATGATCTGATTGATGGGGATGCAAGAGGAGCATATAAAACCACTGATTTTGATTTTCGCCAGTATAAAAAGCTTAAAATGTTCGTTCATGCTGAAAAATTAAAAGAAAATGAAGACCTTGAATATGGTGACCTGACTGTTTTTATTCGTTTGGGATCGGATTTTACCGAGAACTATTATGAATATGAAATCCCGCTTACTTTCACTCCCTGGGGAACTTCCGGTACCGACCCATATGGAATCTGGCCTGAAGCAAATAATTTTGATATTGATCTTGAAGAACTGGTTCAGATAAAGCACAACAGAAACATCAAAATGCGAACCTCAGGTACAACAGTATCTCCTTCTTTTCCATACGTGGAATATCAGGGATCAAATAAAATTACTGTTCTCGGAGTGCCAAGCATCAGCGATGTAAAAGCTATTTTGATAGGTGTCAGAAATCCTAAACAAAATTCTCTTACCAGCAGTAATGATGACGGAGACCCGAAAAGTGCGGAGATTTGGGTAAATGAATTGCGTCTTTCTGATTTTAATAAAAAAGGTGGTTGGGCGGCAACTGCAAGAGTGGCTGCAAACCTTGCCGACTTGGGTAGAATAGTGCTTTCAGGAAATTACAGTACACCCGGATTCGGAAGTATTGAAAAGAAAATTAATGAGACACAAAAAGAAACAATTTCACAATTTGATATATCTACCGATCTGGAACTTGGAAAATTTTTCCCGGAAAATACCGGTATTAGGCTCCCTCTTCATTTTGATTATTCCGAATTAAGAAGTAATCCTGAATACAATCCCTTAGATCCTGATATAAAATTAAAAGAAGATATTAAATCATACAATCTTGAGGATAAACAAGATTCTATTAAAAAAATTACCCAGGATTACGTCCAGCGAAAAAATATTAACTTTATCAATGTCAGAAAAGACAGAACAGGCTCTGCCGGAAAAGCGCGTATTTACGATATTGAAAATTTTGATTTTACGTATGCATATTCCGAAATTTATATGCGAAATATAGATGTGGAATTTGATTTACAAAAAAATTATTCGGGTGGATTTGGATATAATTTTACAACTAATCCTAAAAATATAAAACCGTTTAACAAAATAAAGTTCCTCTCAAAATCCGATTATTTTGCCCTGATCAAAGATTTTAATTTCAATTATTTACCTAAATCTCTATCATTCCGGACAGACATGAACAGATTACATAATCAAAAAAAATACCGGAACAAGAGCAAAGGTCTTATTCCAATGAAGACATTTTATGTTAAAACATGGGATTGGAACAGAAATTACAGTCTTAAGTTTGACCTTGCTCAGTCACTTTCACTTGAATATTCGGCAGTGGCTAATGCATTTGTCGATGAACCGCAGGGAAATCCCGAAAAAGGTACTTCTGATTATAATAGAAATAAAGATACAATAATTGATCAAATTTTAAGCTTTGGAACAATAAACCGTTTTACTCAAGCATTAATCATAAATTATAATATCCCGATAAATAAAATCCCTTTATTCGACTGGATAAATGCTAGAGCAAGTTACCAGAGTAATTATTCATGGACTGCATCGCCGGAATCCATACAGAATCAACTTGGAAATCAAATTGAAAACTCAAACACAAAACTTCTAAACGGAGATTTTAACTTTACCCTGTTATATACTAAACTTCCGTATCTGCAAAAACTTGATGAAAGTACTAGAAAAAGAAAAAGCTCGGTTGGCCGACCGCGAAGAAACATACCTGAACCCGAACCTGATCAACAAAATGATACAACCGAATCCAAACCAAAAGTTAATTATTTTAAAATTATTGGCGATCAGATATTGAAAATTTTAACCGGTTTTAAAAAGGGTTCAATAAATTATACCGAAACCAGTGGAACATTTATTCCGGGATTTTTCCCTCAACCAAGTGCTATTGGTAATAACTGGAATTATACACCGGATGAATCCATATTTGAAGACCCTGATATTTTCGGGGGCAGTTATCCAAAAAGTCTTGCCCCGGGAATAGGTTTTGTTTTTGGCGACCAGCGGGATATCAGGAATGATGCTTTCAGATATGGATGGATTTCACCAGATACTTTATTGAATCAAGCTTATGCTACTAAATTCTCGAATAATTTAACTATGAAAGTATCATTTGAACCTTTACCTGATTTTCGTGTTGAAATTACTGCTGACAGGGCATATTCAAAAAACCACGAAGAATACTATCGCGCTGACAGCTTAGGACACTTTAATTCATACTCACCCGTTGACAGAGGTAGTTTCAGTATGTCATATATAACCTGGGGAACAGCTTTTGTTAAAGATAATAAGGAGAATATTTCCGGAAATTTCGAGGATATATTGACTTACAGAGTTGAAATTGCCGAACGTCTTGCCCACGAAAACCCCAATTGGTCGGGGAATTATATTGAGGATACTATTACTAATGTATATTTTCCTGAAGGTTACGGCCCGACTTCACAGGAAGTATTATTGCCATCGTTTCTGGCTGCATACAAAGGTAATGGG